>NZ_JBFUEO010000016.1:0-75061 GCF_056403935.1 Pedococcus sp. P2_E4
GCCGGGGGCTGCCCGGCCAGCTCGCGCCCCGTCCGGGCTGCCGCCGTCGCGATGGCGTCGGGCAGCGCGGCTCCCGTGACCCCGACGGCGTCGATCGCCTCGGCGAGGATGGCCCCGGCCAGGTCGTAGCGCCGCGGGGGGAGGGAGACGTCGACGGTGCGGCGGGAGCGCCGGTAGAGCTTGGACGGACGTCCGGCGCCGGGGCCGGACCTGCCGGAGAGCCGCTTGAACTCGACCTCGAGGAGACCTTCCTCGACGAGCCGGTCGAGGTGGAACTTCGCCGAGTGCACCGGCAGCCCCACCGCCTGGGCGGCCTGCTCGCGGCTCACGGGGGAGGAGGCTGCGGCGACGTGCTCGTAGAGCGCCCGACGGGAGGGCTCGGCGAGCGCGCCGAGGACGGTCAGGTCGTCACTGGTGGTCATGTCACCTCTAAAGGAGAAATTCGTTGACTAATTCGAACGGACGGTCGTAAAGTCAAAATATCACTCCGATAGAGATCACGGGAGCACTCATGGACACGCAGTCGGCAACCACCTCAGCACCGTCGCACGACACCAGCGCCGCGGCGCCCCCCGGAGCCAGGCAGGCCTTCCTGGTCCTGCGGACGGCCTTCACTGTCGCGCCGATCCTCTTCGGCCTCGACAAGTTCACCAACCTCATGACCGACTGGACCGCCTACCTGGCGCCTTGGATCGACGACCTCGTGCCTGGGACCGCCCAGCAGGCGATGTATGCGGTCGGCGTGACCGAGGTCGTGGCCGGGCTGCTGGTCGCCCTGGCTCCGCGCGTCGGGGGCCTGGTCGTCGCTGCGTGGCTGGCTGGCATCATCGTCAACCTCGTGACGCTGGGTGACTACTACGACGTCGCCCTGCGCGACGTGGGACTGCTCGCCGCCGCGTTCGCGCTCTCCCGGCTGGCGCCGCCTGTGCACCTGCGCAGAGGATGAGGGCATGACTGACGCACGCACGTTCGTGATCGTGGGGGGCGGCCTGGCCGGGGCGAAGGGGGCAGAGGCCCTGCGGGAGGCCGGGTTCGAGGGGGCGGTGGTCGTGCTCGGCGCCGAGGAGCACCTCCCGTACGAGCGGCCGCCGTTGTCGAAGGGCTACCTCAAGACCGGTGAAGGGCTCGATGACGCGTTCGTCCACCCGAGGGAGTGGTATGCCGCCCACGACATCGCGGTGCGCACCGGGACGAGGGTGGTCGCCCTCGACCGCGCCGCCCACGAGGTGGAGACCGACGCCGGGGAGCGGGTCGGCTACGACCGCCTCCTGCTGGCGACCGGCAGCTCGCCGCGGGTCCTGAGCCTGCCCGGCGCCGACCTCGGCGGGGTCCTGTCGCTGCGGACGATCGAGGACAGCGACCGCATCCGGGCCCTGATGCAGCCGGGGGCGCGGCTGGTGTTCGTCGGTGGTGGCTGGATCGGCCTCGAGGTCGCGTCGGCCGCGCGCGAGGCAGGGGCCGACGTGGTCGTGCTCGAGTCGCTGGAGCTGCCCCTGGTGCGGGTCCTCGGGCCGCAGCTCGCGCAGGTGTTCGCGGACCTCCACCGGTCACACGGCGTCGACCTGCGCACCTCGGTCACGGTCGAGGCCCTCGAGGGTTCGGACGGTGCGGTGAGCGGCGTGCGGCTCGGCGACGGCTCCGTCGTGCCGGCCGATGCCGTCATCGTCGGCATCGGGGCGGCGCCCAACGTCCAGCTGGCGCAGGCGGCCGGGCTCGCCGTCGACAACGGGGTGACGGCCGACGCGCAGGGCCGCACGAGCGACCCGGACATCTTCGTGGCGGGCGACATCGCCAACGTCGAGCACCCCTTCCTCGGCGGACGGGTCCGCGTCGAGCACTGGGCCAACGCCCTCAACCAGCCCTCGGTCGTGGCCGCGGCGATGCTGGACCAGCCGGGCCCGGACCCCGAGCTGCCGTACTTCTTCACCGACCAGTACGACCTCGGCATGGAGTACCACGGCCTCGGTGACCCCGGCGACGAGGTGGTGGTCAGGGGAGACCTGGCCGCGCGGGAGTTCATCGCGTTCTGGCTGCGCGACGGACGCGTGACCGCGGGGATGAACGTCAACGTCTGGGACGTCGGCGACCCGGTCAAGGCGCTGATCCGCGCGCGCACCGTCGTCGACAGGGACCAGCTGGCCGATCCGGACGTGCCCCTGGAGGACCTGGCCTGACCGCGCCAGTACCCACGCCCGTCCTCGTGCCGGGAGCGCGCCCGGCGCTCGTTAGGCTGGCCCCGTGAGTGACACGATCAGGGTGGCCGTCATCGGCGCGGGTGGACGGATGGGCTCGCAGGTCTGCGAGGCCGTCGAGGCCGCCGAGGGGATGGAGCTCGTCGGGCGGTTCGACCAGGGCGACGCGCTGGGTGACCTCGCGGGCGCGGACGTCGTCGTCGAGTTCTCCGTGCCGGCCGCCTCGCCGACCAACGTCGCCCACTGCGTCGAGCAGGGCATCCACGTCGTGGTCGGCACCACCGGATGGGACGACCAGCGGGTGGCGGCCCTCGAGGCGCAGCTCGCCGACCACCCGCAGGTCGGGGTGCTCATCGCCCCGAACTTCGCGATCGGCGCCATCCTCATGATGCAGTTCGCGGCCACGGCGGCGCGCTTCTACGAGTCGGTCGAGGTCGTCGAGCTGCACCACCCGGCCAAGGTCGACGCCCCCTCGGGCACGGCTGCCCGCACGGCCCGGCTCATCGCCGCGGCCCGCGGCGACGCCGGCCTCGGTGACGTCCCCGACGCCACCACCGACGACCCCGACGGCGCGCGCGGGGCCCGCGTCGACGGCATACCCGTGCACTCGGTGCGGTTGCGTGGGCTGGTGGCCCACCAGGAGGTCCTGCTCGGGGCCGAGGGCGAGATGCTCACCCTGCGACACGACTCGTTCGACCGGGTCTCGTTCATGCCCGGCGTCCTTGAGGGCGTGCGGGGCGTGCAGGCCCGTCCCGGGCTGACGGTGGGCCTGGAGCACTACCTCGGGCTCGGGGGCTGAGTGCGCGAGAAGGTCACCGCCCTCGTCCTGCTCGTGGTCCTCGGGTTCTACTCAGCCACGATCGGCTGGCGTGGGGTCGAGCTGGTCCGCGACGGTCGCCCGGCGGCGGTGCTGCTGGGCATCGGGGTCATCCTTATCCCGGTCGTCGCGCTGCTGGCGACCGTGCCGCTCGTCCGGATGGCCCGGGACGGCTCGGCGATGATGACGCAGGCGCGCGAGGACGGCGCGGACGGCGAGTGGGGTGCCGAGCTGGAGCAGGCCGAGGTATGCCGCGTGGCTCGCGACCGCTCGGGGGAGCAGCGGCACTACCGCGCCGCCGTGCGCGCGTGGCGCGCCACCCGGTCCTGATCCCGCGGTGCGGGTTAGCGTGGTGGCATGCACCGCTCACGCATCGGCATCGTGCTCATCGACCACGACGCCGCACACCATGACGCGGCGCTGGCGTTCTGGGCGGGAGTGCAGGGCGTGCGGCCACGTCAGGACGGTGTCTACTCCAGTGTGGGTGAGGCCGGCACCCTGAACATCGAGGTGCAGCGCCTGGACGAGGGCGCGTCCCGGGTGCACCTCGACATCGAGACCGACGACGTCGCGGCCGAGGTCGCGCGGCTCGAGGGCCTGGGCGCCTCGGTGACCGAGCGCCGCGACGGGTACGTCATCATGGCCGACCCCGGCGGGGTGGTGTTCTGCGTCGTGCCGGTGCAGACCGGCGACCGGTTCGTCGAGGACGCCCTGGAGTGGGGCTAGGGGAGCCCGAGCATCCTGAGGCCGGCCGCGACGAGCGCTCCGAGCACGACGACGACGACGAAGGGCGCCCGCAGGGCCAGCGCCACCAGGGCGACCCCCACCGCCGCAGCCCGGGAGTCGAGCACGAGCGCCCCGCCGCTGCTGGCAAACGTCTGCACGGCGACGAGCGCGGCCAGCAGGGCGACGGGCAGGGCCGAGGTGACGCGCGTCGTGCGGTCGCCGTCCAGCCATCGCGTCGGCACGACGTAGCCCAGGAACTTGAGCCCGAAGGCGAGGGCGCACGCCAGCAGCACAGCCGTCCACGTGCTCACGGGACGCCACCGTCGTCGGCCACGGGTCCCTCGACCCGTCCTCCTGTGTCGCCCGGCCACTGGTGGGGCGGAGGCGGGTCGTGGTGCGCGCGCCGCCAGAAGGCTGCCAGGAGGGCGGCGGAGGCGGCCACGAGCACCGGGACGCCGGCGGGCGCGTGCGGCGAGCTGACCACCGCGATGAGGAAGGCGATGACGGCGATGGCCACGGTGTCGGCAGACTTCAGCCGTGGCCAGAGCAGCGCACAGAAGGCGGCGGCTGCTGCCGCGTCGAGGCCGTAGGTGCGCGGGTCGCCGAGCGCGTCGCCTGCGAGGGCGCCGACGAGGGTGGTGAGGTTCCAGAAGACGAAGACCCCGAACCCCGTGACCCAGAAGCCGAGGCGCCCCGACGGCTGGTCCGGCTGGGCGACGGACACCGCGGTGGACTCGTCGATCGTCAGGTGCGCTGCGACGACCCGGCGCCACCCACGGACCTCGAGCATCCGGGAGACCTGCAGGCCGTAGAGGCCGTTGCGTACCCCGAGCAGGCTGGAGGTGGCGATGGCAGCGGGGGCGCCGGCCGGCCCACCGGCGAGGATGCCGACGAAGGCGAACTGCGACCCGCCCGTGAACAGCAGCAGCGACATCACCACGGTCTGCCAGATCGACAGGCCGGCGGCGACGGACAGGGCGCCGAAGCTCACGCCGTACGAGCTGGCGGCGATCGCCACCGAGAGCGACTGGCGGGTGACCTGGGTGCGGCGCTCGCGGGTCAGCGAGGCGGTCACGGGCCGTCGGGCGCGGACTCGGGCGCGATGTCGGCGACCAGCCGCACCTCGCGGGCGGTGTCGCCGTCGGGGGACACGACCCGGTCGCGGAAGGCGCCGTCGGGGGCCAGCCCTGCCTGCACGAGGAAGGCACGGCTGGGCTCGTCGGCGGCGAGCACCCACGTGTGGAGGGTGTCGGCGCCGGCGCCACGCAGGGTGTCGACGACGGCGTTGAGCAGGCGCGAACCGTGACCGGCCCGCCGGGCGTCCGGGTGGACCGCGAGGGCCGTCAGCTCGCCGGTCGTGGTGGAGGCGTCCGGGTCCTGGCTCGGTCCGATCGCGGCGAAGCCGACGACCTGGTCGCCGGCGCAGGCCGTCATCAGCCGGTACACACCCTCCGGCGGGGCCGCGAGGGAGCGCCGCCAGGCGCCCGCGAAGGCCTGCGGCTCGAAGGTGTCGATGACCTCGGGATCCAGCACGCCGGCATACGCCGCTCGCCACACCACGGCCTGCACCAGGCCCACGGCGGGTGCGTCGCTCTCGCGGGCGGTCCGCACGCTCGCATCGGCCAGGGGGCCGGGCGTCGCGGCGTGGCTGTGGGGGTGGTCGTGGGACATGCCTCCATCCTCGCATCCAGGCACTTGTGACACGACGGCAGCAGAATTGCGAAAACCTGTAACACGCCCGCATACTGATCCCATGTACGGCAACGACTTCGCCACCGACGACGCGCCTCCGACACCCGACGAGCCGCTCAACGCCGCGGAGTCCGGCTTGTTCGACGACCTCATCGACGCAGAGCAGCGCATCGAGCCGCGCGACGAGATGCCGGACGCCTACCGACAGACGCTGATCCGCCAGATCGCCCAGCACGCGCACTCCGAGATCATCGGCATGCAGCCCGAGGGCAACTGGATCAGCCGTGCCCCGAGCCTGCGCCGCAAGGCCATCCTCATGGCCAAGGTGCAGGACGAGGCAGGCCACGGCCTCTACCTCTACAGCGCGGCCGAGACCCTCGGGGTCGACCGCGAGGACCTGCTCGACCGGCTGCACACCGGCCGCCAGAAGTACTCCTCGATCTTCAACTACCCGACCCTCACCTGGGCGGACTGCGGGGCGATCGGCTGGCTCGTCGACGGCGCGGCCATCATGAACCAGGTGCCGCTGTGCCGCTGCTCCTACGGCCCCTACGCCCGCGCCATGATCCGGGTCTGCAAGGAGGAGTCCTTCCACCAGCGACAGGGCTTCGAGATCCTGTGGAACCTCATGCGCGGCACCGACGCCCAGCAGGCCATGGCCCAGGACGCCGCAGACCGGTGGTGGTGGCCGGCGCTGATGATGTTCGGACCGCCCGACACCGGCGAGGCGGCCTCGACCGGGGGTCACACGTCGCAGTCGATGGCCTGGGGGATCAAGCGGTTCGCGAACGACGACCTGCGCCAGAAGTTCGTCGACATGATGGTGCCGCAGGCCGACAAGCTCGGCATCCGGATCCCCGACCCCGACCTGCGGTGGAACGCCGAGCGGGGTCACTACGACTTCGGCCCGATCGACTGGGACGAGTTCTGGCGGGTGCTCAAGGGTGACGGTGCCTGCAACGCCGAGCGCATCGAGCACCGGGTCGCCGCGCACGACGAGGGCGCCTGGGTCCGCGAGGCGGCCACCGCCTACGCCGCCAAGCAGACCTCGACGGAGGCAGTCGCGTGAGCAACGAGACCCCTTCTCCCGCAACGGGTTCAGTGCCGCCCGCCGCCGGTCCGCCGACCTGGCCGCTGTGGGAGGTCTTCGTCCGGGGCAAGCGTGGCCTGTCGCACGTGCACGTCGGTTCGCTGCACGCCCCTGACTCCACGATGGCCCTGCGCAACGCCCGTGACGTCTACACACGCAGGCAGGAGGGCGTCTCGCTGTGGGTCGTGCGCGCCAGCGACATCACGGCCAGCTCACCCGACGAGCGCGACTCCTTCTTCGACCCGGCGGGTGACAAGGTCTACCGACACCCGACCTTCTACGACGTCCCCGAGGACGTCGAATACCTATGAGTGCCGAATCTCAGTACGTGCTGGGGCTGGCTGACGACGCGCTGGTCTACGCCCAGCGCCTCGGCGAGTGGATCTCGCGTGCGCCCCAGATCGAGGAGGACATGGCCCTCGCCAACGTCGGCCTCGACCTGCTGGGCCAGGCCCGCGCGCTGCTGACCCGCGTGGGCGAGCTCGACGGTTCCGGCCGCTCCGAGGACGACCTGGCCTACTTCCGCGACGAGCGCGAGTTCCGCAACGTGCACCTGGTCGAGCAGGAGCGGGCGGGCTTCGGGTTCGAGATGGCCCGGCTGCTGTGGTTCTCCAGCTACCAGTGCGAGCTGTATGCCGCGTTGCGCGACTCGAGCGACCCGGTGGTCTCCGGGGTGGCCGGGAAGGCGCTCAAGGAGGTCGACTACCACCGCGACCACGCGACCCAGTGGGTGCTGCGCCTCGGTGACGGCACCACGGAGTCGCACGAGCGGATGCAGCAGGGCCTGGTCGACGTACTGCCGTACCTCGCGGAGCTGTTCGACGACGACAGCGCCTCCGTGGCCGCGGCGGAGGCGGGGATCGGCGTGCTGCCATCGACCCTGCACGACGCCGCGGTGGAGCACGTCTCCGCTGTCGTGGCGCAGGCGACGCTCGAGCTGCCGACGCAGACCCGCTGGCGCTCGCGGGGCGGACGCGACGGCATCCACTCGCGGCCGATGGGCTACCTGCTGGCCGAGCTGCAGCACATCGCCCGCTCGCACCCCGGGGCGACGTGGTGACCGCCGGCGTCGTTACCGCCGGCGTCGTTACCCCCGGCGTGGTGACCGCCGGCGCGACCGCGGACGCGGAGAGCCTGGCCAGGGCGATCGCCGACGTCCCCGACCCTGAGGTCCCGGTCGTCACGATCGAGGACCTCGGCATCCTTCGCGACGTGGCGGTCGACGAGGCGAGCCGGCAGGTTYGGGTGACCATCACCCCGACCTACTCGGGCTGCCCGGCCATGGATGCCATCGCGAAGCGGATCATCCACGAGGCCACCAAGGCCGGCTACTCCTGCGACGTCGTGTCCCAGCTGAGTCCGGCCTGGACCACCGACTGGATGAGCGAGCGCGGGCGCGAGCGGTTGCGCGAGTTCGGCATCGCGCCCCCCTCGGGTCTGGCCGCCAGCCGAGCCACCGGCACGGACGACGCCGGTCGCACGGTGGCGCTGACCCTGCAGCGGCGGCTGGTGACGTGTCCCCAGTGCGGCAGTGCCGACACCGAGGAGCTGTCGCGGTTCGGGTCGACGGCCTGCAAGGCACTGCGTCGCTGCCTGGCCTGCCGGGAGCCGTTCGACGAGTTCAAGGTCCTGTGACGGGCCGTGACGATGAGGAACCACTGATGGCCCTGCTGTCCGGCCCGCGCACCGACACGCTGACGCGCCGTCGCGCCCAGTTCCACCCGCTGACCGTCCGCGCCCTCGAGCGGCTGACCGACGACGCCGTCGCGATCACCTTCGAGGTGCCCGACGAGCTGCGCGAGGACTACCGCTTCGAGCCCGGGCAGCACCTGACCCTGCGAGCCCACATCAACGGTGAGGAGGTTCGCCAGTCCTACTCGATCTGCCTGTCACGCAGCCAGGCGCAGCGGACCGGCACCCTCCGCGTCGCGTCGGCGCGGGTGGCCGGTGGGCGGATGTCCAACTGGCTCAACGACTCCGTGGCGCCCGGCGACGTCATCGAGGCCATGACCCCGCTCGGGTCGTTCACCTGCCCGACCGAGCCCGACGGCACCCGCCACCACCTGGCCATCGCGGCCGGCAGCGGCATCACCCCCGTCCTCTCGCTGCTCAGCACGGTCCTCGAGGAGGAGCCGGAGTCCCGGGTGACCCTCTTCTTCGGCAACCGTCGCACGGCGTCGGTGATGTTCCTCGAGGAGCTGGAGGACCTCAAGAACGCCCACCTGGGGCGCTTCCAGCTCGTCAACGTGCTGTCGCGGGAGCCGCAGGACGTCGAGCTGTTCACCGGCCGGCTCGACCCCGAGCGGATCCAGCGGCTGCTCTCGGCGTTCGCCCCGGTCGAGTCGGTCGACGAGTGGTACCTCTGCGGACCCTACGGGATGGTCACGGGCACGCAGGAGCTGCTCGCCGACGCGGGCGTCGACGGTCGACACGTGCACCACGAGATCTTCCACGTGGCCGAGCAGGAGTCGCCGCGACAGGCCGTGGTCGTGGACGAGTCCGCGCCGCCGGCAGCCGTCGTGACGGTCAACCTCGACGGCCGCACCACGCGGATCGAGATGCCGACCAAGGACGAGACGATCCTCGACGCCACCCTGAGGTCCCGGCCGGACGCGCCCTACTCGTGCACCGGTGGGGTCTGCGGCACGTGCCGGGCGCGGCTGGTGAGCGGCGAGGTCCGCATGGACCGCAACTACGCCCTCGAGCCGGAGGAGGTCGCGGCCGGTCTGGTCCTGGCCTGCCAGAGCCACCCGGTGACCGACGAGGTGGCGCTCGACTACGACGCCTGAGCGAACCCGGGCGAAGGCGTCACGACCGCTCGTACGTCGCGATGTCGAAGCCCTCGTGGTGCGCGCGACCGGTCTCGCGCCAGTCCTGCGCCACCCACTCGGGGAAGAAGGTGTCGCCCTCGGGGGAGTCGGGCACCTCGGACAGGATCATCCGCTGCGCGAACGGCATCGCCTCGGCATAGAGCTGGCCGCCCCCGACGACGAACACCTCGTCGGTCGGCCCGGCGAGGGCGAGGGCGTCGGCCAGCGAGTGGGCGGTCTCGACGTCGGCGTGGCGCCAGTCGGGCTGGCGGGTGACGACGATCGTTCGCCGCCCGGGCAGGGCGCGGCCGATCGAGTCGAACGTCTTGCGCCCCATGACCATCGGGTGGCCCATGGTGGTCGCCTTGAAGTGCCTGAGGTCCTCGGGCAGGTGCCAGGGCATGTCGCCATCGCGGCCGATGACGAGGTTGCGTCCGATCGCGGCCAGCAGGGTCACCCGGGTCATGAGGTCAGGCTAGCGACCGGGTGCCGTCGTGCCGGCCTCACACGGCGATGGGCGCCTTGATCGACGGGTGGGCCTCGTAGCCGACCAGCTCGAAGTCACCGAGGTCGAACTCGTCGATGTCCTTGCCGGAGGCGATCTTCATCTGCGGCAACGGCAACGGCGTCCGGGTCAGCTGGAGGGTCGCCTGCTCGACGTGGTTGGAGTAGAGGTGGGCGTCGCCGAGGGTGTGGACGAAGTCACCGGGCTCGAGGTCGCAGACCTGAGCGACCATCATCGTCAGCAGGGCGTAGGACGCGATGTTGAACGGCACGCCGAGGAAGATGTCGGCCGACCGCTGGTAGAGCTGGCACGAGAGCCGGCCGTTCGCGACGTAGAACTGGAACATGGTGTGGCACGGCGGCAGCGCCATCGAGTCGACGTCGGCGACGTTCCACGCCGAGACGATGTGGCGGCGGCTGTCGGGGTTGGTGCGGATGGACTCGATGACCTTGGCGATCTGGTCGACGTGCCGGCCGTCCGGCGTGGGCCAGGACCGCCACTGGTAGCCGTAGACCGGCCCGAGGTCGCCGTTCGCGTCGGCCCACTCGTCCCAGATGGTGATGCCGCGCTCCTGGAGCCAGCGCACGTTGGAGTCGCCCCGCAGGAACCACAGCAGCTCGCCGATGATCGACTTGAGGTGGAGCTTCTTGGTCGTCAGGACGGGGAAGCCCTCGGAGAGGTCGAACCGCATCTGGTAGCCGAACACCGAGCGGGTGCCCGTGCCGGTGCGGTCGGACTTGTCCGTGCCGGTCGTCATGACGTGGTCGAGGAGGTCGAGGTACTGCTGCACGGACGCAGCGTAACCCCGGCCACCGACGCAACCGGTGAGTCGCCCAAAACCGCAGCCCGCGCCGCGTGCCGGACCGGGCGGCATACCCCGGGCGGGGGTGCCGGGGGCGCCACCGAGCGGCGCCTTCCCGCCAAAATCCGGACCCCACCGTGAGCGGGCGCGGGGGAGTGCGCCGTAGGGCGATAGCCTGCGGGCATGAGCACAGCGTCCCCGTTCGGCCGACTCCTGACCGCCATGGTCAGCCCGATGCGACCGGACGGCAGCCTCGACCTCGACTCGGCCCGTCGCCTCGTCGCCCACCTGGTCGACACCGGGCACGACGGCATCGTCGTCAACGGCACGACGGGCGAGTCGGCGACCCTCACGGACGACGAGAGCATCGAGATGGTGCGGCTCGTGGTCGAGACGGTCGGCGACGCGGTGGCCGTGGTTGCCGGTGTGGGCTCCAACGCGACGGCGCACAGCGTCGAGATGGCGCAGCGGTCCCGCGACGCCGGCGCCACCGGGCTGCTGCTCGTCAGCCCCTACTACAACAAGCCCACGCAGGCGGGGCTCGTCGCCCACTGCCGCGCCGTGGCCGGCACCACCGACCTGCCGGTCATGCTCTACGACATCCCCGGCCGCACCGGCATCCCCTTCACCTCCGAGACGCTGCGCGAGCTGGCGCAGGTGCCCACCATCGTCGCCGTCAAGGACGCCAAGGGCGACCCGTGGGCCTCCACGCAGGTGATGGCCTCGACGGACCTCATCTACTTCTCCGGCGACGACGCGACGACGCTGCCCTGGCTCGCCCTGGGTGCCGTCGGCACGGTCAGCGTGGTGGGCCACGTCGCCGGCCGCGAGTATGCCGCGATGCTGGCTGCCGTCGACCGCGGCGACCTCGTCGCCGCCCGTGACCTCCACCGACGGCTGGTCCCTGCCGTCAACGCCATCATGAGCACCTCCCAGGGAGCCATCATGGCCAAGGCCGCGCTCGTCGAGCTCGGCGTCATCGACCACGCGACGGTGCGCCTGCCGCTCGTCGAGTCCCCGCCGGAGCACCTGGAGATCCTCCGCTCCGGCCTGAAGGAGTCCGACCTCCTGTGAGTCACCCTCACCCCGAGCTCAGCTCGCCCCCCGCCCTCGCCCCCCACGGCGTCCGCATCATCGCCCTCGGCGGTCTCGGTGAGGTGGGCCGCAACATGGCCGTCCTCGAGCACGCCGGGCAGCTGCTGGTCATCGACTGCGGCGTGCTGTTCCCCGAGGACCACCACCCCGGCGTCGACCTGATCCTGCCCGACTTCGAGTACCTCGAGGACCGCCTCGACGACATCCAGGCGATCGTGCTGACCCACGGCCACGAGGACCACATCGGGGCGGTGCCCTACCTCCTCAAGCTCAAGCGCGACATCCCGGTCGTCGGCTCGATGCTGACGCTGGCGCTGATCGAGGCCAAGCTCAAGGAGCACCGGATCACGCCCTACACCCTCGGGGTCAAGGAGGGCATGCGCGAGAAGCTCGGCGTGTTCGACTGCGAGTTCGTGGCGGTCAACCACTCGATCCCGGATGCGCTCGCGGTCTTCGTGCGGACGCCCGGCGGGACGATCCTGCACACCGGTGACTTCAAGATGGACCAGCTGCCGCTCGACGGCCGCCTCACCGACCTGCGCGCGTTCGCGCGGCTGGGCGAGGAGGGCGTCGACCTGTTCATGACGGACTCGACGAACGCCGAGGTGCCCGGCTTCACGACCCCCGAGAAGGACATCGCCCCGGCGATCGACAAGGTCTTCCGTGACGCGCAGCGGCGCATCATCGTGGCGTGCTTCTCCAGCCACGTGCACCGCGTCCAGCAGGTGCTGAACGCCGCCGAGAAGTCGGGCCGCAAGGTCGCCATGGTCGGGCGGTCGATGGTCCGCAACATGGGGATCGCGGCCGAGCTCGGCTACCTCCACGTGCCCGACGGCGTGCTCGTCGACGTCAAGAAGCTCGACAACTTCCCGGACGACCAGGTCGTCCTCATCTGCACGGGTTCCCAGGGCGAGCCGATGGCCGCGCTGTCGCGCATGGCCAACCGTGAGCACCGGATCGACGTGGGCGAGGGTGACACCGTCCTCCTCGCGTCGTCGCTGATCCCGGGCAACGAGAACGCCGTCTACCGCGTCATCAACGGGCTCATGCGCCTCGGCGCCACCGTGGTCCACAAGGGCAACGCCAAGGTGCACGTGTCGGGCCACGCCAGCGCAGGCGAGCTCCTCTACTGCTACAACATCGTCAAGCCCCGCAACGTCATGCCGGTGCACGGCGAGTGGCGTCACCTGGTCGCCAACGCCGAGCTGGCCGTCCAGACCGGCGTGCCGCGCGAGCAGGTCGTGCTGGCCGAGGACGGCGTGGTCGTCGACCTCGTCGACGGGGTGGCCACGATCGTGGGCAACGTCGAGTGCGGCTACGTCTACGTCGACGGGTCGAGCGTGGGCGAGTTCGACGAGGCGCTGCTCAAGGACCGCCGCATCCTGCGCGACGAGGGCTTCATCTCGGTCATCGTCGTGATGGACTCCGCCACCGGCAAGATCGCCGCAGGTCCGGAGATCCAGGCCCGCGGCTTCGCCGAGGACGACGAGATCTTCAACCAGGTGCGGCCCAAGATCGAGCAGGCGCTCGCCGAGGCGACGGGCAAGGGCGTCACCGACTCCCACCAGCTCGAGCAGGTCATGCGCCGGGCGATCGGCAGTTGGGTGGGGGGCAAGATCCGCCGTCGGCCGATGATCATCCCGGTGGTCATCCAGGCCTGAGGGCGCGCTGTCAGCCGGCGCTGTGACCCCCGAGGATCGACTGGCAGAAAAAATGCGAACGTGGTCATCTTTGCCACTAGTGGCAGGATGCGACTGCGCGCACAATTACTGCCATGGCTACTTTCATCGCACTGGTTCTGTTGATCGCCCTCCCCGTCGCCGCGTGGTACTTCGGCGCCGACTCCCGGCCCACCGACGGCCGTCACAACTGGGCCCACTGATCGACTGACGTTGATCGCCCGGGCCCAGCCACGTCCCATCCACCGTCCGCCTCCGGTTCGCCCGGGGGCGGACCTGTGTGTCCGGGCCGGTATGGCGTGTGGCCGGGTGTGGGTGAGCGAGGGCTGGCCCCGCGCCGGCTACCAGGGCCGAGTCGGCAGGGCGTCCCGGGGGTCGTCATCGACGACCCAGCCGTCGGCGGTGAGCTCGTAGTCGTGCGCCGGCCCGTGCGCCGCGAGGTCCGCGACGGCGGCGAGCAGCCGCTCGACGTGGGCCGCTGTGGTGGCGAGCCCCACGCTGGCGCGGACCGCCGTCGCGGGCCCCTCGGCATACGGGTCGGTCGGGTCGGTCTCGAGCAGCGCGTCCACGCACAGGTGCGCACAGAACTTGCCGTCCCGCACGCCGATCCCGTGCTCGGCCGCCAGGACGGTGGACACGAGCGAGGAGTCGACGCCGTCGACGGTGAAGGTCGCCACGGCCACGCGCTCGTGGTCGGGCGTGAACAGCGAGTAGGTCTCCACGCCGTCGATGGCCCTCAGCCCGTCGAGCAGGGCTCGGCCCAGGCTCGCCTCGTGGGCCTCTATCGCCTCGGCGTGGGTGCGCAGGGCGTGACAGGCGGCCGCGAGGGCCACGGCGCCGATGACGTTGGGGCTCCCGGCCTCGTGACGCGCCGCGCCCTCCTGCCAGACCACGCCGCGCTCGGTCACCAGGCGGGTCGCGCCACCACCGGCGAGGTAGGGCGCTGCAGCGTCGAGCCAGTCGCGACGGCCGGCGAGCACGCCGGCACCGAACGGCGCGTAGAGCTTGTGCCCGGACAGGACGACGTAGTCGACGCCGAGGTCATCGAGGTCGACCGGGCGGTGGGGGGCGTACTGCGCCGCGTCGAGCACGACGCGCGCGCCTGCCTTGCGGGCGACTGCAGCCAGCTGGCGGATCGGCCAGATCTCACCCGTGACGTTGGAGGCGCCGGCGAGGACGACCAGGCGGTGGCGGGAGTGGTTGCGCCGCAACGCCGCCCGCAGGATCGCCTCGGCGTCACGGACGCTGCCCGGCACCGGGAGGCGGTGGGTGCGAGCCGCGGGCCAGGGCAGCAGGGCCGCGTGGTGCTCGGTCTCGAAGACGAACACGGCCGTGTCGCGGGGGAGGGCGCGTGCCAGCAGGTTGAACGAGTCGGTGCTGTTGCGGGTGAAGACCACCTCGTCCGACTCGCGCGCCCCGACGAAGGTGCGCACCTCGTCACGAGCCTGCTCGTACCACGCGCTCGTCACCCGCGAGGCGTAGCCGTTGCCCCGGTGCACCGAGGAGTACGTGCGCAGGGCGGTGTCGACCGCCCGCTTGACCCCGACGAGCGCCGGCGTCGAGGCAGCGTGGTCGAAGTTCGCGTAGTCGACCGTGCCGTGCAGGGTCGGGACGGCCAGGGCCTCGGACACCACGGGCGGCAGCGCGGGGGCCGTGCCCGGCGCGGGGACCGCACGCAGGTGGTCGCGGTGGCCGTCAGCCCCCAGGGCCCTGGCGTGGGCGAGGGGAGCCGTGCGGCGAAACGGCGTCGGGGGTGTGCTGGCGATCGACATGTGGGGCAGCTCCTGGTCCGGGTGGGACCCGAGACCGTGAGAGCCGGTTGGTCGCGAGTCCGCGCTTGCCGCCTGCGTCGTGCAGGCGACCCGGTCGTCACCCGGAGCACCCCACCGCGGAGGAGGGTTGCTGGTCAGCAAGCCGGGGCTTCGCGCTGACACTCATGACCTGTCGTCGAGGGTAGCGGCGGGACGTCGCCCCGATCCAGCACTCGGGCGCTCCTTCCCGGCATCTGAGATGTCCGGGATGCCCGACGGCCCTGGAGGAGGTCTGACGGGGCGCCGACGCCAGGCGTCTTCGCGCGGAGAATCCCCCTTCTGCGCGCCTGCGCCGACGGCCATGGTGGTGACCGTCGGCGCAGGCCCCGCCAGACGCAGGCTCAGCGTTTCACCCGTGTCCCTCCGGGAGAATGGGTGTGGGCGCGATATGGCCGATCTCCGCGGGCACGTCGACCGTTCGGCCGAGGCTGATCTGCGGACATAACGGCCACCTGTCGCGACGGGGCGATCCGTGCCTGCCGGGCACATTCCTGGTGCCTGTAACGCGTGTGACGCGTGTTTCCGAAGTGACCTTCGCGTAGCCTGCGACCATGGCGACACGTCCGTCCACCTCGACGCGCTCCACGGGAGGTCAGGCCCCGCGACGCAGCACTGCGACCCGGCCTGCCAACCGCAGGTCCAGCGCGCCCCGCAAGTCCCCTGCCCGCGGCAAGACCACCGGTGGGGGACTGCCCCTGCCGCTGCGCGMCGTGCGCGGGACGTGGATGGGCATGGCGCACGTCGCCGGCGGCGCCGTGCGCCGGGTCGGCAGCAGCGCCCGCGACCTCGAGCCGGAGCACCGCCGCGACGGCGTCGGCTTCTTCCTCATCGGCCTGTCCATCGTCGTGGCGGCCCGCGAGTGGTGGGCGCTCGACGGTGCCGTGGGTGACGTCATCCACGCGGTCGTCGCCGGCACCTTCGGGCGGGTCGCGTACGCCGTGCCCCTGGCCCTGCTCTTCCTCGGCATCCGGCTGCTGCGCGCGCCCCAGGACGACGGCGCCAACTCCCGTATCGGCATCGGTCTCGGGGCACTCGCGTTCGCCGCGTCCGGCCTGGCCCACGTGGCCGCCGGCATCCCCACGCCGCCGCAGGGCGCCGACGGCATGCGTGACGGTGGCGGGATCATCGGCTTCCTCGCCTCCAGCCCCATCGAGGCGGCGGTCTCCGTCTACGGCACCGTCCCGATCCTGCTCATGCTGGGCCTGTTCGGCCTGCTCGTGATGACCGCGACCCCGGTCCACATGATCCCGCAGCGGCTCGCCGAGCTGCGCGACCACCTCCTGCACCGTGGCGCCCCCGAGGCCGACGACACCGACGCCGTCGATGACAAGCCCAAGCGCCGCCGTCGTGTCATCGAGCCCGAGGGCCCGATGGACGGCGACGAGGCCTTCGAGCAGGCCGCCGTGGTCGCTCCTGACGGGCGCAGGCTGCGTCCGGGCGAGAAGCGCCCGACCGCTCCCGGGGTCCTCGCACCGGGGGCGACCGGCGGCGCCGCCGACGCACCAGCCGGCCGGACCCCCAAGATCGAGGTCAAGGCCGCCCTCGAGGCGCCGCCGACGACCCCGCTGCCGCAACGGGTGGAGCAGCTGGCGCTCGCCGGCGACATCACCTACACGCTGCCCGACAACGCACTCCTCGAGCCCGGCTCGCCGCACAAGACCCGCAGCGCCGCCAACGACCGCGTCGTCGAGTCGCTCACGCAGGTGCTCGACCAGTTCGACATCGACGCCCAGGTGACCGGCTTCTCGCGCGGCCCGACGGTGACCCGCTACGAGGTCGAGCTGGGCCCCGGCATCAAGGTGGAGCGCGTCACCGCGCTGTCCAAGAACATCGCGTATGCCGTGGCGTCGGCCGATGTCCGCATCCTGTCCCCGATCCCCGGCAAGTCGGCGATCGGCATCGAGATCCCGAACGCCGACCGCGAGAAGGTCAGCCTCGGCGACGTGCTGCGCAGCCAGGCCGCTCGCGGCAACGACCACCCGATGGTCATGGGAGTCGGCAAGGACGTCGAGGGTGGCTACGTCATCGCCAACCTCGCCAAGATGCCGCACCTGCTCGTGGCGGGAGCCACCGGCGCCGGCAAGTCCAGCTTCGTGAACTCGATGATCACCTCGATCCTGATGCGCTCCACGCCCGACGAGGTCCGCATGGTCCTCGTGGACCCGAAGCGGGTGGAGCTCACCGCATACGAGGGGATCCCGCACCTGATCACCCCGATCATCACGAACCCCAAGAAGGCCGCCGAGGCGCTGCAGTGGGTCGTGCGCGAGATGGACACCCGCTACGACGACCTGGCCCAGTTCGGGTTCAAGCACGTCGACGACTTCAACAAGGCCGTCAAGGCCGGCAAGGTCAAGCCGCTCCCGGGGTCCGAGCGGCAGATCCACCCCTACCCGTACCTGCTCGTGATCGTCGACGAGCTGGCCGACCTCATGATGGTGGCCCCGCGCGACGTCGAGGAGTCGATCGTCCGCATCACCCAGCTCGCGCGCGCGGCGGGCATCCACCTCGTGCTGGCCACCCAGCGCCCCTCCGTCGACGTCGTCACCGGCCTCATCAAGGCCAACGTGCCGTCGCGCATGGCCTTCGCGACCTCGTCCCTCGCCGACAGCCGGGTCGTCCTCGACCAGCCCGGAGCCGAGAAGCTTATCGGCCAGGGCGACGCGCTGTTCCTGCCCATGGGCGCCTCCAAGACCATGCGCGTCCAGGGCGCCTGGGTCACGGAGTCCGAGATCCAGCAGGTGGTCAAGCACGTCACCGAGCAGCTCAAGCCGAACTACCGCGACGACGTGACGGTCGTCGCGGCCAAGAAGCAGATCGACGACGACATCGGCGACGACCTCGACCTGCTGCTGCAGGCCACCGAGCTCGTGGTCACGACGCAGTTCGGGTCGACGTCGATGCTGCAGCGCAAGCTGCGGGTGGGCTTCGCCAAGGCGGGCCGGCTCATGGACCTGCTCGAGTCGCGTGGTGTCGTCGGTCCCTCCGAGGGCTCCAAGGCCCGCGACGTCCTCGTCAAGCCCGACGACCTGCCGATGACGCTGGCGCTGATGCGCGGCGACGAGGTGCCGGGCGTCCCGGCCGAGGAGCCGGTCTTCGACGGCGCGGCCCTGGTCACCGACGACTCCACCGACCACACCGACGAGGTGCGGACCGGTGGGTATGCCGTGGGCGCCGACCCGCGGTACGCGAACGACCCCGTCGCGCGCGGCCTGGCGGGGTACGAGCAGGAAGAGGTCTCGCAGGACGCCTGGGAGCTGACCGGCAGGGACTGAGCTGGCCCGCACGGACGTGAGCTGACCGGCACGGACTCGGCGAGGGCCGTGGCCTTGTGTTCGTAGAGTTTCCAAGACGAGGGGCACGGGCCGGAATGGATCCCGGGTCTCTCGTCGTTGCGCCAACGTGACTGCCGCCCCCGAGACGATTCCTGCCACTCCTGCCGTTCCTGCCCTTCGTTCCCCGGCGCGTGACTCCGCGCCCGTGGCACCGACGGGTCGGTCGTACGTGCGCTTCGTCCTCGTGCTCGGTGCGCTCATCGCCATCGGGCCGCTGACCATCGACACCTACCTGCCGGCGCTGCCGTCGATCACCCGTGACCTGGCCGCCTCGGAGTCCGCGGTGCAGGGCACCCTCACCGGCATCCTGCTCGGGATGGGCCTCGGCCAGCTGCTCGTCGGACCGCTCGCGGACGCCATTGGCCGACGTCGCCCGCTCATCGCCGGGTTGGCTCTGCACATCGCCGCCTCGGTCTTCTGCGCCTTCGCGCCGACCATCGAGTTGCTCACCGTCGGCCGCGCGATCCAGGGCCTGGGCAACGCTGCAGTGGCAGTCGTGGCGATGGCCATGGTCCGCGACCTCTTCTCCGGCACGGCTGCGGCCACCATGCTGTCCCGCCTGATGCTCGTCATGGGCCTCGCCCCGGTGCTGGCACCCACCCTCGGCGGCGCCATCCTGCAGCTCACGTCCTGGCGTGGCGTCTTCGTCATCCTGGCCGTGGCGGGGGTCCTCATGGTGACCCTCGCCTCGCTGGCGCTGCGCGAGACGCTGCCGGAGCACGCGCGCCGGCCGCTGGCCTTCCGGTCGGTCATCGCCACCTACGCCAGCCTCCTGCGCGACCGCACGTTCGTCGGGCTGGTGCTCATCAGCGGGCTCATGTTCGCGACGCTCTTCTCCTACATCGGCGGCTCGTCGTTCGTCCTGCAGGACATCTACGGGCTGTCGGTGGCRCAGTTCGGGATCGCGTTCGGGGTCAACTCGCTCGGCTTCCTCACCGGGTCGCAGCTCAACCCGTTCCTGCTGCGGCGGTTCCAGCCGCGGCAGCTGGTCCGCACCGGTGTGACGATCGGCGCGACGGCGGCACTGGTGCTCCTGGCCGCGGCTGCGACCGGCGTCGGCGGGCTCGCGCTCATCCTGCTGCCGCTGTGGTTCCTGCTGTTCGCCTGTGGCATGACCCTGCCGAACACCCCGGCCCTGGCGCTCACCCGCCACGGCGAGGCCGCAGGCACCGCTGCTGCCATGCTCGGTGCCTCGCAGTTCGTCATCGGGGGCGCCGCAGCGCCGCTCATCGGGGCGATGGGGTCGGGCTCGGCGGTGCCCATGGCCATCGTGATGGCCGGCTGCGCCAGCCTGGCAGCGCTCGTGGCGTCCCGCACGCTGCGGGTCAGCCGCATCACCGCCTGACGCTCCCGCGGCGTGGTCGTGGCCGCGGGAGGGGCGTCGAGTCCCTAGGGTGGTCGGCATGCCGCAGTGGTTCGAGCACGTCAAGGAGCACCCGTCAGGGGTGTTGTTGGGGGCCCAGCTCGTCGCCGTCCTCGCCTACCCGTTCGCCGGGGACACCCCGGTCGGCCGGACGGTCCTCGGCGTCTTCGGTGCCCTGGTGCTGGCCGTGGCCGTGTATGCGGTGCGAGCCACCCCCGCGCTCACCTGGGTGGCRATCCTGCTCGGGGTGCCGGTCATCATCCTCACGGTCATGGAGGGCTTCGACCCC
Organism: Pedococcus sp. P2_E4; assembly: GCF_056403935.1. Taxonomy (NCBI): domain Bacteria; kingdom Bacillati; phylum Actinomycetota; class Actinomycetes; order Micrococcales; family Intrasporangiaceae; genus Pedococcus; species Pedococcus sp. P2_E4. The sequence continues at coordinate 20,207 of NZ_JBFUEO010000016.1, forward strand.
GGCAACACGACGATCGCGTTGCTGTCGGCGACGTTCCACGCGGTGTTCTACTTCTACACGGCCTACGGGTTGGTGCGGTACCTCTTCGACGACTCGTGGGTGACGAGGGACGAGATCTTCGCGGTGGGGGCCAACTTCACCGTGGTGTCGTGGGCGTTCGCCTACGTCTTCATCGTCGTGCAGATCGTCTGGCCCGGGTCGTTCATCGCGTTCCAGGGCGAGGGGCCACGGACGTTCCTCGAGCTGCTCTACCTCTCGTTCGCGAACCTCACCAGCGTCGGCCTGTCCGACGTGACGGCCGTGCTGCCGCACGCCCGCTCGGTCGTCATCATCGAGCAGGTCGCGGGCGTCATGTACGTCGCGCTGATCATCGCCCGCGTCGTCGGCCTGACCATCAGCCGCTGGCGCCACTAGCCTGCTCCGGCTCGCGTCGGTCAGCCTCCGGCACCGGCAGCAGGTGCCGCCCGGTCGCCGTCGAGCTCCGCGATCGTGGCCAGGCTCGGTCCGCGCTGCTCCTGCAGGGCGCGGGCGCCCTCCTCGGCCTCGGCCATGACGCGCAGGATGTTGCCGCTGGTGAGCTTGCCCAGGTCGTCGTCCGACCAGCCGCGGTCGGCGAGGGCGGCCAGCAGCCGCGGATAGCCCGTCACGTCCTCCAGACCCTGGGGCAGCTCGGCCACCCCGTCGTAGTCACCGCCGAGGCCCACGTGGTCGACGCCCGCGACCTCGCGGACGTGCTCGATGTGCTTGACCACGTCGTCCAGGCTCGCCTTCGGAGCGGGCGTGCGCGCGGCGTAGTCGTCGTAGAACCGCTGGTATGCGTCGGCGTCTGCAGGCGTGATGCCCTCGCCCGCCGCGACCTCGTTGAGCTCGGCCCGCCACGCCGCGGCGGCGGGGCTGACGAACGTCGGGACGAAGGTGACCATGCAGACGCCGCGGTTGTCGCGCAGCGACTCCAGCACGTCGTCCGGTGCGTTGCGCGGGCTGTCGCAGACGGCTCGCGCCGAGGAGTGGCTGAAGATCGCCGGCACCTGCGCCACCCGCAGGGCGTCGCGCATGGTGTCGGCCGACACGTGGGAGAGGTCCACGAGCATGCCGATCCGGTTCATCTCGCGAACCACCTCGACACCGAAGGCGGAGAGCCCGCCGTGCACCGTGACGTCGGTGGCCGAGTCCGCCCAGGGCACGTTGCTGTTGTGCGTGAGCGTCAGGTAGCGCACGCCGAGGACGTGCAGCATCCGCAGCGTCGCGAGGGAGCTGTTGATCGAGTGGCCGCCCTCGGCCCCCAGCAGCGAGGCGATCCGGCCCTGCCTCCACACGCCACGCACCTCCTCGGAGGTGCGCGCGAACGCGAGCTGGTCGGCATACCTCGCCACGAGCTGGTGGCCGGCGTCGATCTGCTCGAGGGTCGCACTCACCGCGTCGTCACCCGCCAGGGACGCGGGCACGAAGACCGACCAGAACTGCGCCCCCAGGCCCCCCTGACGCATCCGCGGCAGGTCGGTGTGGGTGGGGGTGCCCCCGGCGCCGACGTCGAGGCGGTCGAAGTCGTAGCCGACGCTGGTCCTGGCCTCCCACAGCAGGTCGTTGTGGCCGTCGAACACCGGGTGGCTGGACAGCAGCGCAGCGATGCGGTCGGCGTGGGCGCCCGGCTCGGGGACGGCGGAGGCGGCACTCGCGGTGGTCATGGCGCCACGCTACCCACCCGTAGAGTGGAGGCATGAGCTCGACGGCGCAGCGCAGCGTGGCCCTGGTGACCCTGGGGTGCACCCGCAACGAGGTCGACTCGGAGGAGCTGGCCGGCCGCCTGGCTGCCGAGGGGTGGCTGCTGGTCGACGACGCCGACGACGCGGACGTGGCCGTGGTCAACACGTGCGGGTTCGTCGAGCAGGCCAAGAAGGACTCCATCGACGTGCTCCTGCAGGCCTCGGCACGCAAGGGCCAGGGCAGGACGCAGAAGGTCGTCGCGGTCGGCTGCCTGGCCGAGCGCTATGGCCAGCAGCTGGCCGACGAGCTCCCCGAGGCCGACGCCGTGCTGGGCTTCGACTCCTACGCCGACATGTCGAGCCACCTGCGGGCCGTGCTCGACGGTCACGCCCCCGCCTCGCACACTCCCGGCGACCGCCGCCAGCTGCTGCCGCTGTCACCCGTGGAGCGCCAACAGGGTGCGGCCGGTGTGGCCATCCCGGGCCACGGCGCCCACGGCGACCCCACGTCGCCCGAGGAGTCGTCGGGGACCGGGGCGGTCGCTCCCGCCGACGTGACCATCGAGGGCCCGGTGCCCGCGTCGGGTCCCCGCGTCATCAGGGCCCGGCTCGACGGCCGGCCGTGGGCTCCGCTCAAGATCGCGAGCGGTTGCGACCGGCGGTGCGCCTTCTGCGCCATCCCGATGTTCCGCGGCGCTTTCGTCTCCCGGCGGCCGACCGACATCGTGGCCGAGGCCAGGTGGCTGGGGGAGCGCGGCGTCAAGGAGCTGTTCCTCGTCAGCGAGAACTCCACGTCCTACGGCAAGGACCTCGGTGACATCGGCCTGCTCGAGAAGCTGCTGCCCGAGCTGACCGCGGTGCCCGGCATCGAGCGCGTGCGGGTGTCCTACCTCCAGCCGGCCGAGATCCGCCCCGCCCTGCTCGACGCGATGGCCTCGCTGCCGGGGGTCGTGCCCTACTTCGACATCTCCTTCCAGCACGCGTCGGCGCCGCTGCTGCGCTCGATGCGCCGGTTCGGCGGGCGCGAGGCGTTCCTGGAGCTGCTCGAGCAGGTGCGGGCCCGTGCCCCCAAGGCCGGCATCCGCAGCAACGTCATCGTCGGCTTTCCCGGTGAGACGGAGGACGACCTGGCCGAGCTCGAGGCGTTCCTCGTCGCGGCCAGGCTCGACGTGGTCGGCGTCTTCGGCTACTCCGACGAGGATGGCACCGAGGCCGAGGGCTACGGCGACAAGCTGCCTGACGACGTGGTGGCCGAGCGGGTCTCGCGGTTCACGGCGCTCATCGAGGAGCTCAACCTCCAGCGCGCCGAGGAGCGCATCGGCGAGACCGTCGAGGTGCTCGTCGAGTCCGTCCCCGCCGTGGCGGGGGCGGGCGACCCGGCCGCGTCCGACGACTCCGACGACGATGACGACTCCGACGACGACTCCATGGTCGTCGGGCGCGCGGTTCACCAGGGCCCGGACGTCGACGGCGTCACGCTGCTGGACCCCCTGGCGTTTCCCGGCATCGCCGTGGGTGACCTCGTGCGCGCCGTCGTCGTCGCGACCGAGGGCATCGACCTGGTGGCCGAGCCGTGCTGAGCGAGTCTTCCCCGGCGCCGGACCCGGCCGCCACCCCGGTGCCGACCCCGGCCCCGAGCAGCTGGAACATCGCGAACGCCCTCACCATGGCCCGGATCCTGCTGGTCCCCGTCTACGGCTGGCTGCTGTTGTCCGACGGCGGAGCCGATGCCGGGATGCGCTGGTGGGCCGCGGCGGTGCTCGCCGTCGCCACGGCCACGGACCGGGTCGACGGTGACCTCGCGCGCAAGCACGGGCTGATCACCAACTTCGGCAAGATCGCCGACCCGATCGCGGACAAGACCCTCATGGGTATGGCGTTCGTGGGGCTCTCGGTGCTGGGTGAGCTGCCGTGGTGGGTGACGATCCTGGTGCTCGTGCGCGAGTGGGGCGTCACCGTGCTGCGGTTCTTCGTCATCCGGCACGGGGTGATGCCGGCCGGGCGCGGCGGCAAGGTCAAGACGGCGCTGCAGTTCTTCGGTCTGCTGCTGTTCACGATGCCCCTGTCGTCGCTGCCCGGTGCCGACGCCTGGGAGCTCGCGGCGACCGTCGTGCTGGGCCTGGCCGTCATCGTGACGGTCGTGACCGGGCTCGACATCGTGGTCAAGGCGCTGCGGATGAGGCAGACCAGCGAGCGCTCCGCCATGAAGCGCGCCCGACGGGCCGCCCGCAGCAGATGAGCTCGGGTGCCGAGGTCGTGCAGGCCCTGCGGCGGGCAGGGCTCAGCATCGCCACCGCCGAGTCCCTGACCGGCGGGCTGCTCTGTGCGGCCCTGACGGACGTGCCCGGCGCCTCGGCCGTCGTCCGCGGAGCCGTCGTGGCGTACGCGACCGACCTCAAGGCGCAGGTGCTCGGCGTCGACCCCGACCTGCTGGCGCGCGAGGGGGCGGTCCACGAGGACGTCGCCCGGCAGATGGCGGTCGGGGTGCGCACGGCGCTCGGTGCCGACGTGGGCGTCGCCACCACGGGGGTCGCGGGACCAGACCCGCAGGACGGGCAGCCCGTGGGCACCGTGTTCGTGGCGGCCGCCCGCGACGGCGAGGTGGCCGTGCGTCGGCTGGCCCTTGCGGGGGACCGGCTGGGCATCCGGCACGAGGCGGTGGCGGCAGCCCTCGACCTCGTGGCCGCTGTGGTGCGTGGGACGGAAGATCCGACACCTCGCGGACGTTGACGGGTGTGTCGCGTGTTTCCCGAATCCTGCGCGCGCCGCGTCAGGGCGTCGGGGTAACGTGGTCCCGTACCGATCCCGGCTCTCGAGCCAACGAGGCACTGAAGGAGGCGTCATGATCTTGCTTCGTCGCGAACTCGGTGACGTCCTCCGTGAGCAGCGGCAGTCACAGGGGCGCACCCTGCGCGAGGTCTCCGCGGCCGCGTCGGTGTCGCTCGGCTACCTCAGTGAGGTCGAGCGCGGCGAGAAGGAAGCCTCGTCCGAGCTGCTCGCCTCCATCTGCGGCGCCCTGCACCTGCCCCTCTCCGAGGTGCTGGGCCAGGTCTCCGAGAGGGTGGCCGAGACCGAGGCCCTCACCGCTCCGGTGTCGCTGCCGCTGCCTCAGGTCGTCTCCGCCTCGGCGGCCTGACCCCCTGGTGGTCGTGCCCGACCCGTTCGTCGCCGGACGGCCCGAGCCGTATTCCGTGCCCGTCGTCCTGCACGAGCCCGACCCCGACTGGCCAGACCTCTTCGACGATGACGCCCGCAGGATCCGCGAGGCGCTGGGCTCCACCGCGCTCGCCGTCGACCACGTCGGCTCCACGTCGGTGCCGGGTCTGCCGGCCAAGCCGGTCATCGACATCCTGCTGCAGGTCCCGGACTCCGCCGACGAGGCCGCCTACGTGCCGGCACTCGAGGGCATCGGCTACTCCTTGCGGATCCGTGAGCCCGAGTGGCTCGAGCACCGGGTGCTCTACCAGCGAGTCGACGAGGGCGCTCCGCACAGCATCAACCTGCACGTGCTCTCACCGGAGCTCGGCGCCGACGAGATCGCGCGGATGCTGGGCTTCCGTGACTGGCTGCGGTCCCACGACGACGACCGGGACCGGTATGCCGCGGTGAAGCGCGAGCTCGCGAGCCGCCCCTGGCGGTACGTCCAGGACTACGCCGACGCCAAGGGCGACATCGTCGAGGAGATCATCAGCCGCAGCCGTCAGGCCCGCCGGTAGGGCGTGGCCCGGCCACGGGACGAACCGAGCGGTCGCTGCGGGCGGCCGTCGTCGGTGGCCCCGAGACCGCCCTGGCAACCGGGGCAGTAGAACATCGTCCGCTCCCGCGTCGGGGGACCCACCATCGCCACCCGTACGGTGGCCCCGCACCGCCGGCACGGTCGCCCGGACCTGGCATGGACGTAGCTCTCCTCGCCCTTGCGACGGATACCCGTGCTGGCCTGGATCGCGTGGTCCTTGGCGAGGGTGATGAGCCGGTGGACGCGGTCGACCAGTCGTGCGACGTCGTCGGCCGACAGGTCGACCGCCGGCGTCCACGGGTGCAGGAGCTCCAGGAACAGCGACTCGGCCGCCCAGAGCGTGCCCACCCCGGCGAGGTTGCGCTGGTCGAGCAGGGCGGCTCCGATGGTGGTGTCGGCGGAGCCGAGTCGTGCGGCGGCCACGGCGGCGTCCCAGTCGGGCCCGAGCAGGTCGGGACCGAGGTGGCCCACGAGGGTGCTTTCGGAAGCCGTGGGGACCAGGTCGAGCATGCCGAGCCGCAGGCCGAGCGCGGTCCACCTGCTGGTGCCCACCGCAGCGCGCAGGTCGTCGCGCCGCAGCCACCTGCCCGTCTCGGCGGCGTGCTCGACGCGCCACTGACCCTCCATGCGCAGGTGCGAGTGGAGGGTGACGCCCGAGTCGAAGCGGTGCAGGACGTGCTTGCCCCGGCTGACCACCTCGAGGGTCGTGGCGCCACGCAGGTCGTGGGTCGCCACCTCGGGGAAGCGCAGGTCGCTGAGCACGACCGGCTCGCCGGCCAGCGCCAGGTGCAGCCGGTGGGCCGTGCGCCAGACCGTGTCGCCCTCAGGCACGAGGCGCCCCCATCGCGAAGCCGTTCCCAGCGTCACCGTGACCCGTCGCCATGACCGTTGCCCTCGCCGTCACCGCTCCCGTCGCCATCACCGACGCAGCCGGAGCCCGCGGGGTGTCGCGTGGAAGCCCGCGTTGGCCAGGGCCTGCACCAGCGGGTGCCCGGACCCGAGCAGCGCACCCCCGTCGGCCTTCTCGACGGTGAGCCGCCCGAGGGCGCCCTCCCGGACCGCGAGCGCCAGCGCATCGGCCGCGCTCTGCAGGCGTCCGGCGTCGTCGGTCCACGACAGCAAGGTCTTGCCGCCCCGCTCGACGTAGAGCACCAGCTCGCCATCGACCTGCACGACGAGGGCGCCGGCCTTGCGGGCAGGTTGGTGCCCTCGCTTGGCCGCGCGCGCGCTGGTGTCCGAGGCCTTCGCTGGGCCTGAACCAGTGGTGGAGAGGTCGACCTGGTCGAGGGCCTCGGGCGCGTCGCCGCCGGGGCGGTCGGGCCAGGGCAGGGCAGCACCGTAGGCGTTCGCAGGGTCGGTCGCGGCCAGCACCAGGGCCGGACCCGGCCGGGCGTCGGGGTCCTCGCCGGGTGGCCTCGCCCCGGCACGGAGCCGGTCGACCGCGCCGGTCGTCGAGAACTGGGCAGCCCCCAGGGACTCGACGAAGTAGCCCCGGCGAACCCGCCCCGACTCCTCGGCAGCGGCCAGCACGCGGTAGACCCCGGCGAACCCGCCGGTCACGTCCTCGGCGACCACGGAGCCGCGGGTGACCACGCCATAGCGGTCGAGGAGCACCTCTGCGGTGGCATACGCCCGGACGGTCGCATCGGGCTCGACCTCGGGCAGCAGCGACCAGCGACCTGCGCCGGTCGGTGGACCCGTGCGGGTGGGCATGGTGGCCCGACCCAGCCCACGCTGGCCCGACAACGCACCGAGGGAGCCTCGGCGACCGGCATACCGGGTGGTGCGCGGACCGGACGACGCGCGCCGGTGGGCCGTGCGGCCCCCGCCGAGCAGGGCCCGCAGCGGCGCGATCGTGTCGCCGCTCGCGATGCCGCGCCAGACCAGGGACCAGAGGTCGGTGACCAGCTGCTCGTCGTCGGTGCTGCCGACGGCGTCGGCAAGGGTGCGGAAGAAGTAGGCGCCACCGCCGGAGAGCGCGTCGACGACGGACTGCTCGGTCTCGGAGAGTGCAGCGTCGTCGAGCGCCCGCAGCGTCAGGTGTGCCGTGTCGGCCAGGTGCAGGGACACCCAGCCGTCGTCACCGGGCAGCGAGCCGTGCCCCCGCCACAGGACCTCGCCGCTGCTGGTCAGCTCGTCGAGGAGGGCAGGGGAGTAGTCGACGACGCGGCTCGGCAGGACCAGGGTCTCGAGCGCACTGGCCGGGACCAGGGCGCCCGCGAGCTGCTCGACCGCTCGCACCAGACCCTCGCGACCGCGCAGTCCGCCGCCCACGGATTGCCACTGGGGCAGGAAGCGGGCCAGCTCGACCGAGGCGACCGGCTCCACCTCGGCGCGCAGTGCCGCGAGCGAGCGGCGCCGGAGCATCCGCAGGACCTCGGCGTCGCAGTAGTCGAGGCCGTGTCTGCCGCCGCCGTTCTCGGTGGGGAGCAGCTCACCCTCGACGAGCCGGCCCGCGGAGACGAGCCGCCGCAGGGCGTCGAGCGCGACGGCCGGGCCCACGCCCCACCACTGCGCGACCGTCGCCACCGGGAACGGGCCGTGCGTGCGCGCGAACCGTGCCACGAGGTCACCGAGCGGGTCGGGCACGGGCTCGGTGAAGGCCTGGGGGACACCCACCGGCAGCGAGCAGCCGAGGGCGTCGCGGAGCCGGCCCGCGTCCTCGATCGCAGCCCACCGCTCCTCACCGGCGATGCGCACCCGGATGACCCGGCGAGCGCCCTCGAGGTCGACCAGCCAGCCGCCGATCTCCTTGTGGGTGAGGTCGTCCCGTGAGCGTCGCTGCACCTCGGCGAGGGACAGCGGACCCAGCACGCGCAGCAGGTCGGCGACGTCCTCGGCGTCGCGGCAGGCGCGCTCGGCCACGAGTCGCTGGAGCTCGTGCTCGGTGCGGGTCACCTGCTCGGGGTCGAGCAGGTCGCGCAGCGAGAGCCCCTCGCCACGGCCGAGCAGCTCGGCCAGGAGGGTCGGGTCGAGCGCCAGGGCCGCCGCGCGCTTCTCGGCGAGGGGCGAGTCGCCCTCGTAGAGGAACTGGGCGACGTAGCCGAACATGAGCGAGCGCGCGAACGGCGACGGCTGTCGCGACTCGACGTCGACCAGCGTCACCTCGCGTGAGGAGACGGACCTCATCAGGGCCTCGAGCCCCGGGACGTCGAAGACGTCCTGGACGCACTCGCGGACGGTCTCGAGCACGATGGGGAAGGAGGCGTACTGGCTGGCGACCTCGAGCAGCTGGGCGGCGCGCTGGCGCTGCTGCCACAACGGCTGCCGACGGTCGGGGCGGCGCCGCGGCAGCAGCAGGGCGCGCGAGGCGCACTCGCGGAACCTGGACGCGAACAGCGCCGACCCGCCGATCTCGGCGGTCACGAGGTCGTGCACCTCGTCGGGGTCGAGCGTGACGAGCTCGAGCAGCTCGGCGCCCACCCCGCGTCCGTCCTCGAACTCGAGGTCGGGCAGCCGGAAGACGATGCCGTCGTCACCGTGCATCGCCTGCACGTCGACGCCGAAGCGCTCGCGCATGCGCGCCGACACGCACAGGGCCCAGGGCGCGTGCACCTGGCCGCCGAACGGCGAGTGCACGGCAACGCGCCAGTCACCCAGCTCGTCACGGAACCGCTCGACCACGAGGGTGCGGTCGTCAGGCACGTGGCCGGTGGCCTCGCGCTGCTCGGTCAGGTAGGCCAGCAGGTTGTCGGCGGCCCACTCGTCGAGCCCCGCCGCCTCGACGCGCGCGCGTGCCTTGGCGGGGGACAGGCCCACCACCTCTCGCACGAAGGCGCCGACGGCCCGCCCGAGCTCGGCCGGACGGCCCTGCTGGTCGCCCTTCCAGAACGGCAGCCGACCCGGCACCCCCGGTGCGGGCGTGACGAGCACCCGGTCGTGGGTGATGTCCTCGATCCGCCAGGTCGACGTGCCGAGCGTGAACACGTCGCCGACCCGGGACTCGTAGACCATCTCCTCGTCGAGCTCGCCCACCCTGCGACCGGCACCCTCGCTGGAGGCGAGGAACACGGCATACAGGCCGCGGTCGGGGATGGTGCCACCCGAGGTCACGGCGAGGCGCTGGGCACCCGGCCGACCGGTCAGGGTGCCGGTCACGCGGTCCCAGACGATGCGCGGGCGCAGCTCGGCGAACTCGTCGCTGGGGTAGCGCCCCGACAGCATGTCGAGCACCGACTCGAGGATCGAGCGAGGCAGCGACGCGAACGGGGTGGCCTTGCGGACCACGGACTCGAGGTCGTCGACGGTCCACTCGTCGAGCGCGCACATCGCCACGACCTGCTGCGCCAGCACGTCGACCGGGTTGGTGGGGACGCGCAGCGACTCGATGGCCCCAGCGCGCATCCGCTCGACGACGACTGCGGTCTGCACCAGGTCGCCGCGGAACTTGGGGAACAGCACGCCTCTGGACACCGCGCCCACCTGGTGCCCCGCCCGGCCAACCCGCTGCAGCCCACTCGCCACGGAGGGCGGGGACTCGACCTGCACGACGAGGTCGACCGCGCCCATGTCGATGCCGAGCTCGAGGCTGCTCGTCGCGACGACGGCGGGCAGCCGACCGGCCTTGAGGTCCTCCTCGATGAGCTGGCGGTGCTCCTTGCTGACCGAGCCGTGGTGCGCGCGGGCGAGCACGGCCGGGGCCCCGGCCGACGCGCCGGACTGGGCCATCACCTGGGCCGGGGTGCGGGCGGAGGAGGCCTGCCGGTCGGGCGGACCGGCGGGCGTGTCGCCCTCGAGCGCACGCATCGTCTCGAGGCGCTCGTCCCAGATCTCGTTGAGCCTGCTGGTCAGTCGCTCGGCGAGGCGTCGGGAGTTGGCGAAGACGAGTGTCGAGCGGTGCGACGCCACGAGGTCGACGATGCGCTCCTCGACGTGTGGCCAGATCGAGGCCCGGCGCTCGGCGCCCGAGGCGGGGCCCGAGAGGTCGCCCTCGACGACCTCGCCCAGGGCCGACATGTCGGCGATGGGGACGACGACGTCGAGGTCCCACTCCTTGGTCGACGCGGGACGCACGATCTCGACCGGACGGCCGCCGGCGAGGTAGCGCCCGACCTCGTCGACGGGCTCGACGGTGGCCGACAGCCCCACGCGCTGCGCCGGACGCTCGAGCAGGGCGTCGAGCCGCTCGAGGGACAGGGCCAGGTGGGCGCCGCGCTTGGTGCCGGCCACGGCGTGCACCTCGTCGAGGATGACCGTCTCGACCCCGGCCAGCGCCTCGCGTGCCTGCGAGGTGAGGATGAGGAAGAGCGACTCGGGCGTCGTGATCAGCACGTCCGTCGGCGTGCGGGCGAAGGCGCGGCGCTCGGCGGCCGGGGTGTCGCCGGACCGCACGGACACGGTGATGTCGGGCGGGGTCAGGCCCAGGCGGGTGGCGGCGTGGCCGATGCCGACGAGGGGCGAGCGCAGGTTGCGCTCGACGTCCACCGCGAGGGCCTTCATCGGGGAGACGTACAGGACCCGGCAGCGCTTGAGCTTGTCGTCCGGCGGCGGCTGCGCGGCCAGGCGGTCGAGCGCCCAGAGGAACGCCGACAGCGTCTTGCCCGAACCCGTCGGGGCCACGACCAGCGCGTGGTGGCCGGAGCTGATCGCGTCCCACGCACCGGCCTGGGCGGCCGTGGGCTCGCGAAAGGAGCTCCTGAACCACTCCGCGGTGGCGGGGGAGAAGCGGTCGAGCACGTCGGGTGGCTTGCCTGCCATGAGGGGAACAGCCTCTCACCCCCCACCGACAGCAGGAGGTCAGGAATCGAGAAGCGCCCCGCTCCTGCCCCGACCTAGCCTTGGGGCATCAGCCCGGCACCGCGCCGAGGCGGCAGACTCCGAGAAGGGGAGGCGAGGGACCATGCCCGCCACCAAGGACCAGACCGTGACCGAAGGCTTCAGTGCGCAGGAGCGCGCCGCCATGAAGGAGCGCGCCGCCGAGCTGCGCGCCGAGGGCAGGAAGGGCGCCAAGAAGGCCGACGGCCTGCAGGCAGTCCTCGACAGCATCGCCGAGATGTCGCCGGAGGACCGCGCGCTGGCCGAGCGGGTGCACGTCACGGTGACCACCCACGCGCCGGAGCTGTCACCCAAGACCTGGTACGGCATGCCCGCCTACGCGGACGAGGACGGCAAGGTCGTCCTGTTCTTCCAGAACGCGGGCAAGTTCAACTACCGCTACGCGACGCTGGGCTTCCAGGACGCCGCGAACCTCGACGACGGCGACGTGTGGCCGATCGCCTACGCCCTCCAGGCGTGGACGCCCACCGTCGAGAAGAAGGTCGTGGAGCTGGTCGAGGCCGCCGTCTCCTGACCGCGGGGGAGCGGCGCTGGCCGACGCGTCGCACTAGGCGCACCCCCCGGTCGCACGAGGCGCACCCCCCGCGTGACCGGGCCAGCGGGACTACGCCTCCTGGCGGGCGGCCAGCTTCGCCGCGCGCTCCTCACGCCGGGCGACGAAACGAGCTGCCTCCTTGTCGAGGGAGGCGACAGCGGCAGCGAGCTCGTCACGGGCCTGCTCACCGTCGGCGTCGAGGCCTTCGAGGTCCCAGACCCCCCACTGCCGCAGCAGGGGCTCCACGATGTCGTCGTGGTGGATACGAAGGTCGTAGATGCCCGCCAACGCCATCTGGGCCGCCTTGCGGCCGAAGTTGGGGATGATCGCGCCGGGCATCTGGAACGAGACGACCTCCTCGGTGATCGCGCGCATGGTCTGGCTCGGTGTCAGCTCCAACGCCGCCTGCACGAGGTTCCGGTAGAAGATCATGTGCAGGTTCTCGTCCTTGGCGACCCGCGTGAGCAGCTTCTCGGCGATCGGCTCCTGCGTGTAGCGGCCGGTGTTCCGGTGTGACACACGGGTGGCCAGCTCCTGGAACGACACGTACGCACAGATGTTGAGCAGCTGCTTCTCTCCCACGTCGTAGCCGGTCTCCATCGTGTCCATCCGGGCACGCTCGAGCTCGTCGGGGTCGACGCCACGAGTGACGAGCAGGTAGTCGCGGATGCAGAACGCGTGCCGTCCCTCCTCGGCGGTCCACCGGTTGACCCACGTTCCCCACGCGCTGTCGCGCCCGAACGCCTGGTCGATCACCCTGTGGTAGCTCGGCAGGTTGTCCTCGGTCAGGAGGTTGACCTCCAGGGCCGTCCTCGCGATCGGCGAGAGCTGCGACTGGTCCGCCGACCACGGGTCGCCCCCCAGGTCGGCGAAGTCACGCCCCAGCGACCAGGGGACGTACTCGTGCGGCATCCACTCCTGCGCGGCCCCGATGTGACGGTTGAGGTTCTCCTCGACCACCGGTTCGAGAGCGGCGAGCAGCTGGGCGCTGTCCAGTGTGGACATGGGGGTCTCCTCTGTGACGAACGCGCCGGTCGCGCCCACCACCCTGCCTACACCCTCAGCGCCCGCGGAGCCATAGGGAGCCGCGCCTGCCTAGACTCACCCCGTGCGCATCAGCAAGTTCTGGGACCTCATGAACGACGAGTTCGGCGACGCCTATGCGTCCTCGCTCGCGCGGGGACACAACCTGCACGCCCTGGGTGACGTGACCGTCCTCGAGGCCCTGGAGCGCGGCGACTCCCCGCGCACCATCTGGCTGGCCCTGTGCGACGACATGGACGTCCCCGAGTCCCGGCGCCTCGGGGTCGACCGCAGGCCGGTGCGGTGACCCGCATCGACTGGGCCGCCCACCCGGTCGTGCTCGCCCCGATGGCGGGCGGGCCCAGCACCACCGAGCTCGCGGCTGCTGCGTCCGGGGCGGGTGCCTTTGCGTTCCTCGCTGGTGCCTACCTGTCGCCGGAGCGCCTCCGCGAGGACGTCGCAGCCCTGCGTGCCGCGACGTCGGATCCCTTCGGTGTCAACGTCTTTGCGCCGTCCCCTGACCTCCCAGCCCTGGTGGGCGAGGCCGCGGTGTATGCCGAACTGCTGGGTCCGTGGGCGGCCGACGCCGGGGTCGAGCTGGGCCGGCCCCGCTGGGACGACGACTTCTTCGACGCCAAGGTCGACCTGCTCGTCGAGCTGGCTCCTGCGGTCGTCAGCTTTGCGTTCGCGTGGCCGCCGGCCGAGGTCGTCGACCGCCTCCAGGCCGCCGGCGTCGAGGTGTGGGTCACGGTCAACGAGGCCACCGAGGTGCAGTGGGCGCAGGAGCTCGGCGTCGACGGGCTCGTGGCCCAGGGGTGGGAGGCCGGCGGCCACCGCGGCGGCCCCGTCGACACCGGCCTCGAGCAGCCCGCCCTCCCTGAGTTGCTGGCTGCCCTGACCGCCGCGACGGATCTGCCGGTCATCGCGGCCGGTGGCCTCATGTCGGGGAGGGACGTCGCGGACGTCCTCGCCTCCGGTGCCGTGGCCGCCGCCCTGGGCACCGCCTTCCTGCGCTGCCCGGAGGCCGGCACGGCGGACGTGCACCGCCACGCCCTGGTGCACCGCACCGGCACCACCGTGACGCGGGCCCTCACGGGCCGCAGCGCCCGCGCGCTCAACACCACCTGGGTCGAGCTGTTCAGCGAGGCCGCGCCCGCGGCATACCCGCACGTCCACCACGTGACCGCCCCGCTCCGGGCGCACGGCAAGGCGACGGGGGAGGCCGAGCTCGTGCACCTCTGGGCGGGGACGGGGCACACGCGGGCGAGGGACCTCCCCGCGGCCGAGCTGGTCCGGACCCTGCTCGACGAGCTGGCCCACGCCAAAAGGGGATGAGCGGCGTCGGTCGTGGTCGGTAGCGTGGCGACGGTGACCGACACCCTGCCCGGCAACCCGCCCGAGATCCTGCTGAGCGCCACCGGGCTGACCAAGGCCTTCGGTGAGTTCACCGCAGTCGACGGCATCGACTTCGCGGTCAGCAAGGGCGAGTGCTTCGGCTTCCTGGGCCCGAACGGCGCCGGGAAGTCCTCGACCATGCGCATGGTCGGCTGCGTGTCGCCGGTGACCTCCGGCGAGCTCCGGTTGTTCGGGCAGGACCCTGCGACGCACGGACCGGCGATCCGGGCCCGGCTGGGCAGCTGCCCCCAGAGCGACACCCTCGACGAGGAGCTCACCGTCCAGGAGAACCTCTGGGTCTACGGGCGCTACTTCGGCCTGTCGCGCAAGGAGGTTCGGGTCCGCGCGAGCGAGCTGCTCGAGTTCGCGCAGCTGACCGACCGCGCCAAGGACAAGGTCGAGCCGCTGTCCGGGGGCATGAAGCGACGCCTCACCATCGCCCGCTCGCTCATCAACTCGCCCGAGATCCTGCTGCTCGACGAGCCGACGACGGGTCTCGACCCGCAGGCCCGACATGTGTTGTGGGACAGGCTCTTTCGACTCAAGAGGTCCGGCGTGACCCTCGTCCTCACGACCCACTACATGGACGAGGCGGAGCAGCTCTGCGACCGGCTCGTGGTCATGGACCACGGGCGGATCGTGGCCGAGGGGTCGCCGCGCTCCCTCATCGACGAGCACTCCACGCGCGAGGTGCTCGAGCTGCGCTTCGACGCCGAGGACCACAAGGACTGGGCCGAGCAGGTGACCGGCATCGGTGAGCGGGTCGAGGTCCTGCCGGACCGGCTCCTCGTCTACGCGGACGACGGCGACGAGGCTGCGGCCGTCGTGCACTCCCGCGGCATCGAGCCGTTGTCCTCGCTCGTGCGTCGCGCGACCCTCGAGGACGTGTTCCTGCACCTCACCGGCCGGACGCTGGTGGACTGATGACGGCCGCCCCCGTCCCGAACCCGAGCCGGGGCCCTGCTCCCGGCGATGGTGCGCGCACCGGGTCCGCGTCCGGCGTCCCCGCGGCGGGCCGGGCCGAGCACGGCGTCCGGCCGCCCTTGGCGACGGGCGAGCGAGTTCTCGCGGTCCTGGGCTACTTCGCGACCGTCTACAGGCGCACCTGGCGCGCCAGCCTCGTCGGCCGGTTCCTGTCGCCGTTGTTCTACCTGCTGGCCATGGGGGTCGGGCTCGGCTCGCTCGTCGACGCCAGGGCCGGGGGAGTCGACGGCCTGCCCTACCTGCAGTTCGTCGTCCCCGCGATCGTCGCCACCCAGTCGATGTGGGTCGCGATGGGGGAGTCGACCTACCTGGTGCTCGGCTACATCAAGTGGAACATGGGCTACCACGCGATGCTCGCGACGCCGATGACCGTGCGCGACGTGCTCCGCGGCCACTTCCTGGCGGTGGCGGCGCACCTCACGACGGCGACCGTGATCTTCATGGCGGTGGCCTCGCTGTTCGGTGGCTTCGGGTCGGTCGGCGCAGCGTTCTGCCTGCCGATCGCGGTCCTCACCGGGATGGCCTTTGTGACCCCGATCTTCGCCTTCACGGCGAGGCAGGACGGCGACGACGGGTTCAACATCCTTTTCCGCTGGGTCGTCACGCCGTTGATGCTGTTCTCCGGGACCTTCTTCCCGGTCGAGCAGCTCCCCGGCTGGATGCAGCCGATCGCGTGGGTCACCCCGCTGTGGCACGGCGTCGAGGCGTGYCGGGACGTGGCCACGGGTGCGGTGGTGTGGCTGCCGTTCGTGGGTCACCTGCTGGTGCTGGGCGCCTACGTCTCGGTGGGCTGGTGGCTCGCGGAGCGCTCCTTCGCGAAGAGGCTGGTCCCGTGAGCACCTCGACGTCCCAGTCCAGCCACGCGCCGGGGTCGGCCCGCGCGTCCGCCTCGTCCCGGCTCGCCCGCCTCGTGCCGATGCCCGCCGGGGCCGGGCTGGCGCGGATGCTCGTCGAGCGCAACATCACCTCGTTCCGGCACGGCTGGATCGCCCTCGTGACGGGTTTCGCCGAACCGGTGTTCTACCTGTTCTCGCTCGGGGTGGGCATCGGTGCCCTGGTGCACACCGTCACCACCGACTCCGGTGCGGTGGTGTCCTACCCCCAGTTCGTGGCGCCCGCGCTGCTGGCGGCGTCCGCGATGAACGGTGCGGTGTTCGACTCGACGTTCAACGTCTTCTTCAAGCTGCGCTACGCCAAGCTCTACGACGCCGTGCTGGCCACGCCCATGGGGCCGCGCGACATCGCCGTGGGCGAGATCTCCTGGTCGCTGATGCGGGGCGCCATGTACTCGGCGGCCTTCCTGGTCGTGGCGGTGCTGGCGGGTGCGGTCACGTCGTGGTGGGCCGTCCTGGCGCTGCCGGCTGCGGTCTTCATCGGTTTCGCCTTCGCGGCCGTCGGCATGTTCGCCACGACGTTCATGCGCTCGTGGGTGGACTTCGACTTCATCAACCTCAGCGTGCAGCCGATGTTCCTGTTCTCCGCCACCTTCTTCCCGCTGTCCACCTATCCCGAGGCCCTGCAGTGGGTCGTCCGGTGCACGCCGCTCTACCACGGCGTGGCCCTGGAGCGGGCGCTCATGCTGGGTGACGTCGGGTGGGGTGTCCTGGGGCACCTCGGCTACCTGCTCGGAATCGGGCTCCTGGGCGTCGTCGGCACGGCCCGGCGCCTCGAGAAGCTGCTGCTGTCATGAGCGACCCCGACCTGCACGTGCTCTCGGCGGGCTTCGACGAGCTGCGCGGGCACACCGCATACCGGCTCTGGGCCCTGCGCTCGGAGGTCTTCGTCGTCGAGCAGGCGGCGGCCTACCTCGACCTCGACGGACGCGACCTCGAGCCCGGCACCCGCCACCTGTGGGTCGAGGCAGACGGCATCCCCGTGGCGACCCTGCGGGTGCTGGACGACGGCGACGCGTGGCGCATCGGCCGGGTGGCGACCGCGCGGTCGCACCGAGGCCGCGGGCTGGCGGCGGCCCTGGTGCGGGCCGCGGTGGGGGAGTACGCCGGGCGGCCGGTCGTCCTCGACGCGCAGTCCTACCTCACCGGCTGGTACACCGCCCTCGGCTTCGTCGTCGACGGCGCCGAGTTCGTCGACGAGGACGGCATCCCGCACACGCCGATGCGCAGGTCGCCGGACTGGCTGACGCCGGACTAGCTGACGCCGGACTAGCTGACGCCGGGCTGGCCGTCTGCCGGGGTGCCGTCACCCGGGGCGGCGTCGGCATGGACCCACGGCCGGTTGACAGCGGCCACCACGGCCAGCGCGGCGAGGGCAAGCAGGACGTAGGGAACCCCGAGCAAGGGTGCTCCGAAGTACGTGAGCAGCCGCCAGTACGCCACGACGATGCCGACCGCGCCGAGGGTCCACCCCAGCAGGGCGAACCGGGCCACGGCACCAGGCCGCAGCATGGCGGCGAGCACCGCCACGGCCACGACCATGACCACCATCGCGACGTCGTGGATGGCGTCCCCGACCTTGGACCCCTCCCAGTTCAGCTGCGCGACGCGAAGGAAGGGAACCGCCGCCAGGACGGCCACCGGCACGGTCAGGGCGACGGCCCCACCGGCCGGGCGGGTGATGGACAGGTCGTGCTGGCGCCGCAGGCAGACGAGCGCGGCCACCCCCGCGGCCACCAGCCCGACGAGGCCGAAGAGCTCGAGGAAGAACCCGCTGTCCAGGGCGCTGGTGCCCTCCCGGTTCCAGATGCGAGGCAGGTCCCAGAGCCCCCAGAGTGCGTCGGTCGCCGCGCCCACCACCAGGGCCGGTCCCACGTGCGGCCACCGCCGCAGGCGGAGCGTGAGGATGCCTGCCGCCAGGCCCACGAGTCCGGGGAAGATCCAGGCCCACACGAGGTACGGCTCGACCAGGGCCTGTTGGTCGTGCATGAAGCGCACCGCGAAGGTCGCCGCGAGCATCGTCCCCGCGGACGCCAGGGCCCCGTGCCCGACCAGCCGGGTCAACGCCGTCGGTGCGGCAGGACGAGGGTCGGTCGGGTCCACCCGCTGTTGCAGTCCGACCACCGCGACGACTCCGCCCGCGATGGTGGTCAGGCCGCCGGCCAAGGCGACCCAGACGCCGAGCTGGAGGTCGCTGGAACCGAGGTCGGACGTCGCATCGAGGAGCAGCACCACGCCGACCGCGGCGAGGACGCCCGTGCCGATCACGAGGAAGGGCCAGCGGTCGCGCAGCGGGTTGGGCGCCAGGGCGGCGAAGCCGGACCCGACGCCGTAGAGCCCCACGACGAGCAGCACGATGCCAAGCCACCCCTTGAAGCCGAAGACGGTGCCGCCCCAGACGAACTCGGGGAGCAGGGCCGACCCGAGGACCAGGGCGCCGCCTGTGAGGGTGGTCCGACCGGCGGTGGTGCGGTGCCCGGGGACGCGAGTCGTCGGCACCGGTCCGGCCTCAGACACGGTCGTGTCCGTATGGCGCGGGGTCGCCTCCCGGGGCTGGGTGGCCTTGCGGGTCGACGTGGGTTCAGGCGTGGGGGTGGCCTCGGGCGCCCGGGTGACCTCGGACGCCGGCGCAGGTGCGGGGGCCGCAGTGGGGACGGCCAGGAACGCCGGCGCGGAAGCGGTCGCTCCCGGCTCCACTGCCACGGGCGAGGTCTCGGCCCGGGGCGGGGCGCTGGCCGCCGTGGAGGTGTCGGCCCCGGTGGAGGTGTCGGCGCCGGTCAGGTCAGGGGCGGTTTCGGCGACGGCAGGGGCGGCAGCCAGGGCGTCCAGGGCCGCCTCCGCGACATAGGACGTGTCGGAGCGGGCGACCGCCTCCAGGGCTTCGCGCGCGCCGAGAGCGACCCCGGGGTCGGGGCTCGCCAGCCGGGCCCGCAGCTCGCCGACGGCGCCGAGCCGGGTGTACATGTTGCCGTCCTGCACGGCTGCCTGCAGGTCTGCGGGCAGCGGGATGGGCCGGATGCGCTTGCGGCGGCTGCGAGCCACGTAGAGCTCACCCTGCAGCTCGATGTCCCGGCTGGGGGTCTGGTTGGGGTTCTGCGCCCGCACCTGGTCGAACACGTAGTCGTAGAGCTCGTTCAGCGAGACCAGGCCGTCCTCGTCACGGTCTGCGGCCCCCGTGCTGAGGCCCTCCACCAGGGCCGTCGTGAAGACGGAGGGCTGCCGCTGGTCGGCCGTCGCGAGTGCGCTGCCCTCGAAGGCGTACTCCATCGCGCTGGACGCGGTGATCACGGCCCGTCCCCGGCCGCCACCGAGCTTGCCGGCCGGGAAGCTGTCGAGCACGTTGGCCGGCCCCGCGGCCCGGACCGCGACGCCCTCGCCGAAGGCCCCGCCGTAGCAGCAGTCGAGGAAGAGCACGATGCTGCGCGCCCGCGAGCCCCGCATGCAGCGCTGCACGAAGTCTGCGGACACGGCGGTGGAGGCGAGCCGGTCCGGCCGGGTGTTGGTGGCCGCGAAGAACAGCTCGCCCGAGTCGCTCTTGAGGCCGTGCCCGGAGAAGTGCAGCAGCAGGAGGTCGTCCGGCCGACCCTCGGCGAAGAGGTCCTCGACGTGGGCCTGGACCGTGTGCGAGGGCGAGTTGTGCACGACCTGCACCTGGAAGCCACCGATGTCGGGGTCGCCGAGGACGGCGGCGAGAGCCTCGGCGTCGGCGGCCGGCGCCTGCAACCGGCCCAGCCCGGTGTGCTCGAACTCGTCGCTCGCGACGATCAGGGCGGTCCGCCGGCCGTCCACCACGACCCCCTAGCCGGCGTGCCGGGTGAGGAACATCGAGACCAGCCGGTCGCGCTCGGCGGTGCTGGCCCCGGACAGCTCGAGCACGTCGCCGTCGACCTCGACCTTGATGCTGCGGGGGCTCTCGTGCCCCCGGTCGACCCAGGCGCGCACCGCGGTGACCAGAGCGGTCAGCCCACCGGAGCCGAGCAGGGCCACGGACAGGGTGCTCACCGTGGTGGCGTCGAGACCCCTCGAACCCGGGGGAGCGGGCTGTGCGGGTCCCTGCCGGACGTCGGTGAGGTCGAGCTGGCGCAGCTCGTCGCGCAGTTGACGGCTCAGCTGGTCGAGGCGGGCGTCGTCGGCTCCGCCCTCGGCCAGGGTGAGGTGAACTCTGGGCTCCATCGCCCGCCCCTCTCGGTCCATCCCTGCACCGGAAATGCTACTGCCGGGGGACCCGGCGTGTCGTGCCCCGCGTTGCGCGGAGATCGAACAGGTGTTCGGTAGTGTGGTCCACAGGTGGAAACCCGACAGGACCTCCGTCCACAGATGCCCTTCGGCGTCCGGACGGCTGTCGGTGGCCACACCTAGCGTCTGACCCGACAAGCAGATCAGCTGCCCCAGGGTCGAAGGCAGGCGCGCCCGACTCGAAGCGAAAGAAGGAACGGTGGCCAAAATGGCTGGAGCGAACACACCCACTGTGGACCAGAAGGCAAAGTCCCTCGACAGCGTGATGGGGCAGATCGAGAAGTCGTTCGGCAAGGGCGCCGTCATGCGCCTCGGCGACGACGTCCGTCCGCCCATCGACGTGATCCCCACCGGGTCGATCGCGCTCGACGTGGCGCTCGGCATCGGCGGGCTCCCGCGTGGCCGGGTCGTCGAGATCTACGGCCCGGAGTCCTCGGGCAAGACGACGGTTGCGCTGCACGCCGTGGCCAGCGCCCAGCGCGCCGGCGGCATCGCCGCGTTCATCGACGCCGAGCACGCGCTCGACCCCGACTACGCCAAGAAGCTCGGGGTCGACACCGACGCGCTGCTCGTCAGCCAGCCCGACACGGGCGAGCAGGCGCTCGAGATCGCCGACATGCTGATCCGTTCCGGAGCCATCGACATCATCGTCATCGACTCGGTCGCCGCCCTGGTGCCCCGGGCCGAGATCGAGGGCGAGATGGGTGACAGCCACGTCGGTCTGCAGGCGCGCCTCATGTCACAGGCGCTGCGCAAGCTCACCGGTGCCCTCAACAACACGGGCACGACGGCCATCTTCATCAACCAGCTCCGCGAGAAGATCGGCGTCATGTTCGGCTCGCCCGAGACGACCACGGGTGGCAAGGCGCTGAAGTTCTACGCCTCCGTGCGCCTGGACGTGCGTCGCATCGAGACCCTCAAGGACGGCAGCGACCCCGTGGGCAACCGCACCAGGGTCAAGGTCGTCAAGAACAAGGTGGCTCCGCCGTTCAAGCAGGCCGAGTTCGACATCCTCTACGGCCAGGGCATCTCCCGCGAGGGTGGGCTCATCGACATGGGGGTGGAGCAGGGCTTCGTCCGCAAGGCCGGCGCCTGGTACACCTACGACGGCGACCAGCTCGGGCAGGGCAAGGAGAATGCCCGGCAGTTCCTCAAGGACAACCCCGACCTCGGCAACGAGATCGAGAAGAAGATCAAGGAAAAGCTCGGCATCGGTCCCCAGGTCGACAAGCCGGCCGACGCGGTCCCTGAGGTGCCGGTCGAGTTCTGAGCACAGCTCGAGCGACCTCTCTGATCACGCATGACTGATCGACACGACGCGGCCAGGGCTGCCTTCGAGGCGGCCTTGGCCGCGACGTCGTCACCCGATCCGCAGCCCGGGTCAGGGGGCTCGGCACGCCCGCGCGCGTGGCAGCCCATCCCCGGTGACCCCGAGAGTGACCCCAAGACGCGCGACCACGAGCCCGACGCGTATGACGTCGCTCGCCAGATCGTGCTGCGCCAGCTCGCGATGTCGCCCAAGAGCCGCAAGCAGCTGCGCGACAAGCTGCGCCAGCGCAACTGCCCCGACGAGGTGGCCGAGGCGGTGCTCGACCGGATGACCGAGCTCGGCCTGGTCGACGACGAGGCGTATGCCGGCATGCTGGTGCGTTCCCAACAGGCCGGTCGCGGCCTGGCCAAGCGCGCCCTGGCCCGCGAGCTGCACACCAAGGGGGTCGACGACGAGACCGCCCGGGCCACGCTCGAGTCCATCGACCCCGACGCAGAGCGTGAGCAGGCCGAGCGGTTGGTCGCCAAGCGGCTCAAGGCGATGCACGGTCTCGAGCCGGTGGTGCAGACCCGGCGCCTGGCCGGCATGCTCGCCCGCAAGGGCTACCCGGCCGACCTGGCGATGGCGGTCATCCGGGCCGCGATCGCGGACGCCCCCGAGCACCAGCGCGACTGAGCCCGCCCCGGGGTTGGGACGGGCTCAGGATGCTGCGGTGCGCCAATGGGCGCGAGGGCTCAGCCCTGGGCGATGGCCGAGATGTCGAACTCGAGCTTGACCTTCTCGCTCACCAGGACGCCACCGGTCTCGAGGGCGGCGTTGAAGGCCAGGCCCCAGTCGGAGCGGTTGATGGTGACGCCACCCTCGAAGCCGATCCGCAGGTTGCCGTAGGGGTCCTTGGCGGAGCCGGTCTGCTCGAACGGCACGGTCACGGAGCGCGTGACGTCGTTGATCGTCAGGTCGCCGGTGATGTCCCAGTCGGTCCCGTTCTGCGAGACCGCGGACGACACGAAGGTGATGGTCGGGTACGCCGCGACGTCGAAGAAGTCCCCGGTCTTGAGGTGACCGTCGCGCTGCTCGTTGCCCGTGGTGACGCTGGCCGCCTGGATCGTCACGATGACCGACGAGTTGGCCGGGTTGACGGTGTCGACGTGCGCGGTGCCCTCGAACTCGGCGAAGGTGCCGCGCACGGTGGTGACCATCGCGTGGCGGGCCGAGAAGCCGAGGTGGCTGTGGCTGGCGTCGATGACGTAGTCGCCCGCGATGTCGGACACGGCGTGGGTCGCCGCGTCGAAGTCGCGCTCGAGCAGCGCCGTGCCGACACCCGACGGGGCGGGAGCGATGGCGGGGGAGGCCGGGGCGGAGGTGCTGCGGCGGCTGAAGAGACCCATGGGGTGCGTCCTTTGGTGGTGGGGATGTTGGTTGAAGTTTCAACTAAAAGATGTCACGGATCATTCCCGCCGTCAAATCGGGTGGCTCCGCGGCCTGCAGGACGGGCCAACCACGCCAGGCAGGCACGGCCGAGCCCGGCACCGGGGGGAGGGCGGACCACGTACCCTTGGCGGTGCCATGAAGACCGCGACCACGCCCGCCGCCACCGCCACCGCCGCCCCCGGCTCCGCCATCGGCAGCACGACCGGCCCCGCCATCGCCGGCAAGACGTATGACGTCCGCACCCACGGGTGCCAGATGAACGTCCACGACTCCGAGCGCCTGGCTGGCCTGCTCGAGACCGCGGGTTACGTGGACGTGAACAGCCTGCCGGCGCAGGTCCGCCCCGAGGCCGCCGACGTGGTCGTGTTCAACACCTGCGCGGTCCGGGAGAACGCCGACAACAAGCTGTACGGCAACCTCGGCCAGCTGCGCCCGGCCAAGACGAAGAACCCGGACATGCAGATCGCCGTGGGTGGCTGCATGGCCCAGAAGGACCGGTCGACCATCGTCGCGCGGGCGCCGTGGGTGGACGTGGTGTTCGGGACCAACAACATCGGCAGCTTGCCTGCGCTGCTCGACCGGGCCCGCCACAACAAGCGCGCCGAGGTCGAGATCCTCGAGAGCCTCGAGGTCTTCCCCAGCACGCTCCCGACGCGCCGCGACTCCGCCTACGCCGGCTGGGTCTCGATCTCGGTGGGGTGCAACAACACCTGCACGTTCTGCATCGTCCCCAGCCTGCGCGGCAAGGAGGCCGACCGGCGACCCGGTGACGTCCTCGCCGAGGTGCAGGCGCTCGTCGACCAGGGCGTGCTCGAGGTGACCCTGCTGGGTCAGAACGTCAACACCTACGGCGTCGAGTTCGGCGACCGGCTGGCGTTCGGCAAGCTCCTGCGCGCCTGTGGCGACGTCGAGGGCCTCGAGCGGGTGCGCTTCACCAGCCCGCACCCGGCGGCCTTCACCGACGACGTGATCACCGCGATGGCCCAGACGCCCAACGTCATGCCGAGCCTGCACATGCCGTTGCAGTCGGGGTCCGACACCGTGCTCCGCGCCATGAAGCGGTCCTACCGCAGCGCCAAGTTCCTCGGGATCATCGACCGGGTCCGTGAGCAGATTCCCGACGCGGCGATCACCACCGACATCATCGTCGGCTTCCCTGGTGAGACGGACGCGGACTTCGAGGAGACGCTGCGGGTCGTCCGCGAGTCCCGCTTCTCGAGTGCCTTCACCTTCCAGTACTCCATCCGGCCGGGGACGCCGGCGGCGACGATGCCGGACCAGCTGCCGAAGGCCGTCGTGCAGGAGCGGTACGAGCGGTTGATCGAGGTGCAGGAGGAGATCTCCTGGGCCGAGAACCGCCGGCTCGAGGGCCGCGAGGTCGAGGTGCTCGTGGCAACCGGTGAGGGCCGCAAGGACACCGAGACGCACCGCCTCTCCGGCCGTGCCCGCGACAACCGGCTGGTCCACTTCTCCGTCCCCGAGGGCGCCGAGCAGCCGCGTCCGGGTGACCTGGTCACCGTCGGGGTCACCTACGGAGCCCCGCACCACCTCGTGGCCGATGCGGCCCTGGACGGCGGCCCGTACGCCGTGCGCCGGACTCGCGGGGGCGACGCCTGGGCGGCGCTGCAGGACGCGCCCGTGCCCGGCAAGCCGGCCGTCTCGCTCGGGATGCCGGGGGTCGGGCGGCCCGCCACCGTCGCCGCGCCGTCCTGCGGCTGACGGCTGCCCGCCGCGCACGGGGGCCGCGCCACCTGACCAGGGGACGCGGCTCCGGCGTGACCGGGTCAGCCGTTCTCGGCGTCGTCCGCGTCACTGCCAGCCGAGGTGTTGCCGTCGGTGGTGTCCTGCTCGGAGCCGAACTCGCCGGTCTCGCCTCCGAACGCGGAGTCGCTCTCACCCTCTGGAGGGCTGCCGGCATCGGAGCCGTCACCCGGTGACTCGAACTCGGTCACGACGTCGGTGGGGCCGAAGCTGTCGGCGCCCTCGGTGGTGCCGGCACCGAGGCCCGAGTCCGACCCCTGCATCCCCTCCGACCCCTGCGTCCCCTCGGAGTCTGCGGTCGCTTCGCCAGGCTGCTCGTCCTGTGCGTCCTCGGGCTCGTTGTCGATCTCGCTCATGCTGATCTCCTCACGTCGGTGGTCCACGTCGCGACGTGCCCGGCTCCACACGCCGCATCGTCATGTTCACGCAGGTCAGGGACTTGCGCCACCCGAGACTGCGGCGGCCACAGGGCGTCTGGGAGACTGCTCACCATGACCATCCGCCCCATCGTCATCACCGGTGAGCCCGTGCTCCACCGGCGCGCGGAGCCCGTCGCGGCGTTCGACGGAGACCTGCACAGCCTCGTGGCAGACATGTTCGACACCATGGACGCCGCCCACGGCGTCGGCCTGGCCGCACCCCAGATCGGGGTCGGCCTGCGCGTCTTCACGTGGCAGATGGACAACGACGACGGCGTCCCCGCACGCGGCGTGATCGTGAACCCGTACGTCGCCCCGAGCAAGCCGTCGCTCGAGGCCCCGGACCCGCACGACGAGGCCGAGGGTTGCCTGTCGGTGCCGGGTGAGAGCTTCCCGCTCAAGCGCGGTGACAGGGCCAGCGTGAGCGGCTTCGATGCCGAGGGTCGCGAGATCGCCTTCGAGGCGACGGGCTGGTTCGCGCGCTGCATGCAGCACGAGTACGACCACCTCAACGGGTTCCTGTACGTCGACCGGCTCAACGAGCGGTGGGGCAAGAAGGCCCGCAAGGCGATCAAGCGCGGCGGCTGGGGCAAGCCCGGCCTCACCTGGATGCCCGGCGTCGACCCCGACCCGTTCGGCCACGACGACGAGCACGACGAGGGCCCGGACCACCACCAGCACGACCTCTAGGCATGCGGCCCCAGCAGGCTGAGCAGGTCGCGCGACCCCTCGTCGTGGCGGTCGTGGGCGCGACGGCCACCGGCAAGTCCGACCTCGGCCTCGACCTGGCCGAGGCCCTCGGTGGAGAGATCGTCAACGCCGACGCCAGCCAGCTCTACTCGGGGATGGACATCGGGACCGCCAAGCTCCCACCCCGCGAGCGCCGCGGCATACCGCACCACCAGCTGGACGTGCTGGAGGTGACCCAGGAGGCGAGCGTGGCCGCCTACCAGGCGGCCGCGCGGGCCGACATCGCGGCGATCCAGTCGCGCGGCGCCCACCCCGTGCTCGTGGGCGGGTCGGGACTCTACGTCCGGGCCGCGCTCGACGTGCTCGACATCCCGCCGACCGACCCCACGGTCCGGAGCCGGCTGGAAGGCGAGGTCGAGCAGCTCGGTCTCGCCTCGATGGTGGAGCGACTGCGCGGCCTCGACCCCGTGGCGGCGGGCGCCATCGACCCCGGCAACGCGCGCCGGGTCGTGCGTGCCCTCGAGGTCATCGAGCTCACCGGTCGGCCCTTCTCGGCCACGATGCCGCGCCGGGAGCACGTCCAGCCGACGGTCGTCGTCGGGCTGCGGGTGCCCAGGCCGGTGCTCGACGAGCGCATCGGGGCACGGGTGGACCGGATGTGGGCCGACGGGCTGCTCGACGAGGTGCGAGCCCTCGAGGCGAGGGGGCTGCGGGACGGTCGCACGGCGTCGCGCGCCCTGGGCTACGCGCAGGCACTGGGCGAGCTCGACGGCACGCTGACGGGCAGCCAGGCCCGCGAGGAGACGGCCGCGCTCACGCGCCGTTTCGCCCGCCGGCAGGAGTCGTGGTTCGGCCCCGACCCGCGGGTCGTCTGGCTCGACCTCGCGGGCGACGTGTCCGCGCGAGCCCTCGACGTCGTGCGCGCGGCGATCAGGGACAATGATCGCCATGGCTGACCAGACCGCCTTCACCAAGGGCCACGGCACCGAGAACGACTTCGTGCTCCTGCCCGACCTCGAGGGCGCCCACGAGCTCACCGCCGAGCAGGCGGCCCGGCTCGCAGACCGACGCGCCGGCATCGGCGGTGACGGCGTCATCCGGGTGGTCCCCACCTCGGCCGCGACCGACCCGGCGGTGCTCGCCCAGGCCAGCACGGCGCGCTGGTTCATGGACTACCGCAACGCCGACGGCGGCCTCGCGGAGATGTGCGGCAACGGCACCCGCGTCTTCGCGGCCTACCTGCGGCGCGAGGGCCTCGAGACGGCTGACGAGTTCGCGATCGCGACCCGGGCCGGCGTCAAGACCGTGCGGTTCGAGGACGGCAGCGACCTCATCGCGGTCAACCTCGGCCCGTGGCGCCTCGGTCAGCCGCAGATCGCGGAGGCCGAGGGGTTCGACGCGCTGGTCCACGTGGACGGCCTCGAGCCGCTCTCGGCGCTCAGCCTCGACCTCGGCAACCCGCACAGCGTCGTCGCCCTGCCCGAGGGCATCGACCTCGACTCGCTCGACCTGCACCGCATCCCGGTCGTCAACCCGGTGCCCGACCACGGCACCAACGTCGAGTTCGTCCGTCCCCTCGGCTCCGGTCACATCCGGATGCGTGTCCACGAGCGGGGCGTGGGCGAGACCCGGTCGTGCGGCACCGGCGCGGCCGCCGCTGCGCTCGCCACCCGGTACTGGGCTGGTGGGCACGGCGACACCTGGACGGTGGACGTTCCCGGCGGACGACTGCGCGTGCGGGCGCTGCCCGGTCAGGAGGTCGAGCTGGCCGGCCCCGCCAGGTTGGTCGCCGACGGGGTCACCTCGCTCGTCTGAGGGTCTCCAAGGGGGTTCCCGAGAGGGTCGACGAGAGGGTCCACGAGGGGCTCGGCAGAGAGGCGCTCGACGGCGAGGATCCGGAAGCCCTTGTCCGTCGCGAACCGCGACACGGCATATGCCTGCGGCGGCAGCTGGTCCACCAACCACCGCTGGAGGGAGTCCGAGCCCAGGTTCTTCTGCACCACCAGGTGGGCCACGCCCCCGACAGCGAGGCGCGGCAGCCAGGTGAGCATCAGCTCGTGAAGGACGGCCTTGCCCACCCGGATCGGCGGGTTCGACCAGATCGCGTCGAACCGCACGTGCTCGGGTATGCCGTCCGGCGTGGTGGCGACCACCCGGTCCAGTCCCAGCGAGGCCGCGTTGGTGCGCACCAGGTCGAGCGACCGCTCGTTGACGTCCACGGCATACACCTGCGCCTGGGGTGACAGCAGGCCGAGGGTGAGGGCGATCGGACCCCACCCACAGCCCAGGTCGAGCAGGGCGCCCTGTGGCGGCGGTGGTGGCACGTGGCGCAGCAGGACCGCCGTCCCCTTGTCGAGGCCGCCGGGGCTGAACACGCCGCCCGCCGTGCGCACAGTGACCTCTCGACCGGCCAGCTGCAGGGTGAGGGGGCGCTGCTCGGCGGCGCTGGCCGGACGGGCCGTGAAGTAGTGGTCGCTCTCGCTCATCAGGGGCAACGGTAGTGGTGGGGACTAAACGGTTCGCGACAACCGTTGCAGAGGTGAGATTCTTGAGGGGACATGACACTGAAGCGAACAGACATCTTCGACCTGAGGGCCACCGCCCTGTCCGACGACCAGGACCTGCCCGGAGCCGCAGGAGCCGGCTACGACGGCGACCAGTACGACCGCGAGGAGCGCGCTGCGCTGCGTCGCGTCGCGGGGCTGTCCACCGAGCTCGAGGACATCACCGAGGTCGAGTACCGCCAGCTGCGCCTCGAGCGGGTGGTCCTGGCCGCCGTGTGGACCGAGGGCACTGCCGAGGACGCCGACAACTCGATGCGTGAGCTCGCGGCGCTGGCCGAGACGGCCGGCTCGACGGTGCTCGCTGGTCTCGTGCAGCGCCGTGCCAAGCCCGACACCGGCACCTACCTCGGGTCCGGCAAGGCCGAGGAGCTGCGCGACGTCGTCATCGCCGAGGGCGCCGACACCGTCATCTGCGACACCGAGCTCACGCCCAGCCAGCGACGCGCCCTCGAGGACGTCGTCAAGGTCAAGGTCATCGACCGCACCGCGCTGATCCTCGACATCTTCGCCCAGCACGCCAAGTCCAAGGAGGGCAAGGCCCAGGTCGAGCTGGCCCAGCTCCAGTACCTCCTCCCGCGCCTGCGCGGCTGGGGTGAGTCGATGTCCCGGCAGGCCGGTGGCCAGGCGGCCGGCGGCCAGGGCATGGGCTCCCGCGGTCCCGGTGAGACCAAGATCGAGCTCGATCGGCGGCGCATCAACACGCGCATGGCCAAGCTCCGCCGCGAGATCAAGGAGATGAAGACGAGTCGCGACACCCGTCGCCTCTCGCGCAAGGCCCACGAGGTGCCGAGCGTGGCCATCGCGGGCTACACCAACGCCGGCAAGTCCTCGCTGCTCAACCGCCTGACCGGTGCCGGGGTGCTCGTCGAGAACCAGCTCTTCGCCACGCTGGACCCGACCGTGCGCCGTGCCGAGACCGAGGACGGGCGGCTCTACACGCTCGCCGACACCGTCGGCTTCGTCCGCCAGCTGCCGACGCAGCTGGTCGAGGCGTTCCGGTCGACCCTGGAGGAGGTGGCCGACGCCGACCTGCTGCTGCACGTCGTCGACGGTTCGCACCCGGATCCCGAGGGACAGATCACCGCCGTGCGCGCCGTGCTCGCCGATGTCGATGCCGCCGACGTCAAGGAGGTCATCGTCGTCAACAAGGCCGACGCGGCCGACCCCGAGGTGCTCGACCGGATCCTGCGCCATGAGCGGCACAGCATCGTCGTGTCGGCGCGTACGGGTCAGGGGCTCGACGAGCTGCGGGCCCTGATCGCCGACGAGCTGCCGCGGCCGACCATCGACGTCGAGGTGCTCGTGCCCTACGACCGCGGAGACCTCGTCAGCCGCCTGCACGACGAGGCCGAGGTCCTGTCGAGCGAGCACACGGGCGCAGGCACGCTGCTCAAGGCCAGGGTGCGCCCCGACCTGGCGAGCGAGCTCGCCGCCTACGCCGCCTGACCTCCGCGCCATGGAGATCAGGCAGGGCGGGCTCGACACCCCCGAGGTCGCGGCGTTGCTGGGGGAGCACCTCGACGAGATGCGCCGCTACTCGCCGCCCGAGAGCGTGCATGCCCTCGGCCTCGACCGCCTGGGTACCCCTGACCTCACCTTCTGGAGCGTGTGGGACGGCTCGGACGTGCTGGGGTGCGGTGCGCTGCGCGAGCTCGACCCGACGCACGGCGAGCTCAAGTCGATGCGGACCGCCGCGGCGCACCGTCGTCGTGGCGTCGCCGCGGCGCTGCTCGAGCACCTCGTCGCCGAGGCGCGCTCGCGCGGCTACGCGAGGGTGAGCCTCGAGACCGGCTCGCCCGAGGCGTTCGCCCCGGCCCAGGCCCTCTACGCCGGTTACGGCTTCAGGGCCTGTGGCCCCTTCGGCCCGTATGCCGCGGACGACTTCAGCGTGTTCATGACCCTCGACCTGTCGCCTCGCTGAACCGAGCCTGAGCCGGTCCTGTCGACGGCTCAGAGGCGGCGGAACGCGGTCGTCTCCACGACGGGCTCGCCGGCCTCGTCGGACGCGTCGAGGTCCACGACGGCCTCGACGACCCAGTCGTGGTCGCCCTCGGGGTCGTGGACCGTCTGACGGGCCTGCCACCGCCGAGCGCCCTGCACCGGGCTGATGGAGAGCAGGTGTGGTCCGCGGGCCTCGGCGTCCGTGGCGATGGTGTCGTGGTCGGCGTAGTAGGCGCCGAGCGCCTCGTCCCACGCCGCCTCGTCCATGGGTCCCTCGTCGAGGGCGGCCAGCGCCACGAACTCGTCGCGGCTGGCCAGCTCGATGCGACGGAACATCGCGTTGCGGACCATGACCCGAAATGCCCTCTCGTTGGCCGTGATCGGGCGGGTCGGTCGCGTCCCGCCGTGGGCGTGCAGGCCCTCCAGCTCCTCGAGCCGCTCCTGCGCGTCGGGGTCGGACAGCGCCTCCCACTCGTCGAGCAGGGACGAGTCGGTCTGCCGGATCGTCTCGCCGAGCCACTCGAACAGGTCGTCGAAGGCCTCGCTGTGGTGCGCGTCGGGGACCGTCTGTCGCAGCGTCCGGTAGGCATCGGTGAGGTAGCGCAGGACCAGCCCCTCCGACCGGGACAGTCCGTAGAAGGCCACGAACTCGGAGAAGGTCATGGCGCGCTCGTACATGTCGCGCACGACCGACTTGGGCGACAGGGCCGACTCGCTGACCCACGGGTGGCTCTGCCGGAAGATCTCGAAGGTCGCCTCGAGCAGGTCGCGCAGCGGCATCGGCCAGCTGACGTCCTCGAGCAGGGTCATCCGCTCCTCGTACTCGACGCCGTCGGCCTTCATCTCGGCCACCGCCTCGCCGCGGGCCTTGAAGGCCTGTGCCATCAGCACCTGGCGGGGGTCGTCGAGCACCGCCTCGATGATCGAGACGATATCGAGCGCGTGGCTCGGGGAGTCGGGATCGAGCACGTCGAGAGCCGCCAGGGCGAGCGGGGCGAGCGCCTGGTTGAGGGCGAAGTCGTCGGAGACGTCGGGGCTGAGGCGGACCGAGCGACCGTCGGCCGCCGGCGGTGAGATCCGTTGCACCACACCGGTGTCGAGCAGGCTGCGACCCAGGGTGATGGCGCGGCGTGCCAGCCGGGCCTGTCCGCGTGGTGCCTCGTGGTTGTCCCGGAGCAGGTGGCGCAGGGACTGCACCGGGTCACCCGGTCGCTGCACGACGTTGAGGATCATGGCGTGGTCGACCCGCATGCG
Organism: Pedococcus sp. P2_E4; assembly: GCF_056403935.1. Lineage (NCBI taxonomy): Bacteria > Bacillati > Actinomycetota > Actinomycetes > Micrococcales > Intrasporangiaceae > Pedococcus > Pedococcus sp. P2_E4. Next base: position 51,817 of record NZ_JBFUEO010000016.1, read on the forward strand.
GGAGACGAGGGGCTCCGGCTCGGCGGCGACGAGCTTGTCGTAGGTCTGCTCGGTCCACGAGACCTCGCCGTCCGCGGGCTTGCGACGCTGGATCTTCTTGAGCTTCTTGGGGTCGTCACCGGCCTTGGCGACGAGCCGAGCGTTCTCGATCACGTGCTCCGGCGCCTGCACCACGACAGACCCACTCGTGTCGAAGCCCGCCCGCCCCGCGCGGCCCGCGATCTGGTGGAACTCGCGAGCCTTGAGCACCCGCTGCCGGCTCCCGTCGAACTTCACCAGCCCGGTGAACAGCACCGTCCGGATCGGCACGTTGATGCCGACGCCGAGTGTGTCGGTCCCGCAGATGACCTTGAGCAGTCCGTCCTGGGCCAGCTGCTCCACGAGCCGCCGGTAGCGCGGCAGCATCCCCGCGTGGTGCACGCCGATGCCCGCGCGGACCAACGTGGACAGGGTCCGGCCGAAGCCCGCGGTGAAGCGGAAGCCGCCGATCCGGGCCGCGATCGCCTCCTTGTCGGGCTTGAGGACTCCCTTCAGCTGGAGCAACGCCTGGGCCTGCTCCAGCGCGGCGGCCTGGGTGAAGTGGACGACGTAGACCGGCGCCTGCCGGGTCGTCAGCAGCTCCTCGATCGTCTCGGGGAGGGGGGTGAGGGCCCACGAGAAGCCGAGCGGCACGGGCCGCTCGGTCCCCGTGACGTATGCCGTGCTCCGCCCGGTCCGTCGCTCGAGGTCCTCACCGATCGGGGTGACGTCGCCGAGGGTCGCGGACATGAGGACGAACTGCGCCTGCGGGAGCTCCAGCAGCGGCACCTGCCACGCCCACCCCCGGTCCGGCTCGGCGTAGAAGTGGAACTCGTCCATGATGACGAGCCCCACGTCGGCGTCGCGGCCCTCGCGCAGGGCGATGTTGGCCAGGATCTCGGCCGTGCAGCAGATGATCGGGGCGTCGGGGTTCACCGAGGCGTCGCCGGTCAGCATGCCGACTTCGGAGGCGCCGAAGACCTCGCAGAGGGCGAAGAACTTCTCGCTCACCAGGGCCTTGATCGGCGCGGTGTAGAAGCTGACCCGGTCGCTCGCGAGGGCCGCGAGGTGCGCCCCGGTGGCGACCAGGGACTTGCCCGACCCGGTCGGGGTGGACAGGACGACGTTCTCCCCGGCCAGGAGGGCGACCAGCGCCTCGTCCTGGTGGGGGTACAACGGGGTCCCGCGCTCCTGCGCCCACCCCGCGAACGCGTCATACACGTCGTCGGCGGAGGCGCCGACCCGCACGAGGTCGGCGAGCAGGGTGGGGGCAGCGGCGGGGGAGGTCATCGCGTGCATCCTCGCACCCGGACACCCGGGGGCCGAGGCCGCACGAGGGTCAGCGACCTGACGCGCCGCCGTCGCCACCCTGCCTGGTGGCCCACCTGGCCAGGTCGACGCGGTTCGCCGCACCCGTCTTGGCGAGCAGGTGGCTGATGTGCGAGCTCACCGTCTTCTCGCTGACCACCAGCGCGCGGGCGATCTCGCCGTACGTCCGTCCCGCGACGACGTGCGCCAGGATCTCGGTCTCCCGCGCAGTCAGTGCCACCCCAGACGACGGCCCGACCGAGCCCGAGGCGGAGGACTGGGTGACCGGGACGTCGAGCGGAACGCGGGCGCTGCGTGCCAGCGCCTCGATCTGGGCCAGGTCGGGTGTCGCCGCCAGCCGGGTGGCGAGGGCGTGGGCGTCGCGCAGAGCCGTGACGGCGCGGGTTCGCTGGGTGTGGCCCTCGCTGAACAGGGACTCGGCGGCGCGCCACAACGCGTAGCACTCCTCCCACGGCAGTCGGCCGTGCAGCAGCTCGGCGGCACGACACCAGATGGTCGCTGCACCCTGCGCGTCCCGAAGCCGCGCGAGCTCGGCCTGGTAGAGCGCTTCGAAGCCTTCCACCAACACGTCGTACTCGGGGCCGATCCAACTGTCCCGGATCACCTGGGGGAACCGGGTCTCGAGGTCGTCGGCCTCCGCGACCAGGTCGTCCACGTCATCGCCCGCGTCGCGCGCGGCCCGGGTCAGGTCGGCGAGCCCGCGCGCGGCGAGCGGCATCAGCCACTCGCACATGGTGGGGGGTACCCCCGGGCTCCGCGTCCCGGCGAGGGCGGCCGTCACGCAACCCCGCGGATCGCCCGCCGACTGCCTCACCAACGCGCGGCAGGCATCGAACTGGAACGCCAGGAACGTGGACGTCTCGGCGAAGAGCTCGTCAGCCCGGGTCAGGTGCCCCAACGCCTCCACCGGCCTGCCCTGCCGCGCCGCCAGCTCGGCGGCACAGAGCCGGGCCATCACGTCGACGAGTGCGCCCGGGGTGCTGCCCAGCGCCTCGCGCACCCGCTGCCTCGAGACCTCCCACTCGCCACGGTGCAGGTGGTTGATGGCCTCGATGACCGCGAGCCACGCCACGAACGGGTGCGGAGCGCCCAGAGAGGTCAGCTGGATCCTGCGCTGGCGCAGCGTCTCGACGAACCGCTCCGTGGAGGTGAACTCCAGCACGTTGGTCTCCCACAGGCTGGCGTGGACGAACGCCCAGCCGTCCCGCGCCCTCGCCCCGCACTCGACACCCTCGGTCGCGAGGGGGAGGGCCTCGATGAACCGGCCGTCGAAGGTCGCACACATCGCGCTGGCCGCGAGCGCGTGTGCGAGAGCGCGGGGGTGACCATTCGTCCGCGCTCGTCCCAGGGCCTCGTGCGCGAGGTCGGAGGCACGCTCGTCGTCGGCCCACATTGCGGCGTGCGCCGCCTCGGCCAGCGCAAGGGCGTGCTGCCAGGATTCCGGGGAGCCGGCCGAGAGCTCGACGGCCCGCTCCATCTCGGCCAGGTCCAGGAAACCTGCGCCGGTCGAGAAGCGCAGGTGCTGCCGCCGGACCACCAGCGCGGAGGCGGTCAGCGGGTCCAACCCGTCCTCGGCGAGCTGCGCCTCCACGGCGGACAGCTCCTCGACGAGGTCACCGGCCTGTGCCGCAGCCTCCTGCAGCCGGGTCCACAACCTCGACCTGGGGCCGTCCGGGAGGGGGAGCCTCGTCTCCACCTCGATCGCCCGCCGGAGCAGGGTGACCGCCTCTGCATGAGCGCCGTCCTCCTCGGCGATGTCTGCGGCACGCAAGGATGCTGTCAGCGCCGCCGAGGGGTCGCCGGCACGGTGGTGGTGGTCCGCGACCAGGATTGCCGTCGCGAGATCCGGTGTCGCCCCCTCGATGTCTGCCTCCAGCAGCGCCGCGAAGGCGGCGTGGAGGCGATGCCGCTCCGGTGCGGCCAGGCTCGCCTCGAGCGCCTCGGCCTGCAGCGGGTGGTGGAACCAGTAGCCGTCGCCGTCGCGGACGTCGAACACCCCCGCCTCGACGCACTCGCGCAGGAGGGGCCCCGGTTCCGGCACGTCGGCCAAGGCAGCCGCCTCGGACAGTGCGGCACCGCGGGCCACCCGTCCACCCACCGCGATCACTCGTGACAGCTCCCTGGCCTGCGGGGACAGCGCGTGCCAGGCGCGCAGCACGGCCGCGCTCAGGTCCTCGGGCAGCGCGCCGTCGCCGAGGCCGGTGGCGGTGGCCGGGAGACCGGTCACGAGGAGCCGGTTGAGGTAGGCGTTGCCACCCGTGCGGTCGAAGACCTCGTGGACGAGCCGGTCGTGCGGCACGTCCCCGAGGATGCCCGTGACCTGATCACGCGTCTCCTCGAGGTCGAGCGGGCCGAGGGAGAGCTGGGTGAAACCCGGCAGCCGGCGCACGTCGGCCGTCCAGCGCTGCAGCGGGTGGCCGGGACCCGCCTCCCCTCGACGGACGGTCGCGAGCACGATCAGCCGCCGCGACGGCAGGGCGGCGACGACCCACATGAGTACGTCCAGCGTCGCCGGGTCCGCCCACTGCAGGTCGTCGACGACGAGCGCGACGGGGCGTTGCGCGCAGGCCTGCTCGAGCCACCGGTCGAACTCCTCGGCGGCGCCCCGGCCCGCCCCGTCGAGCACGGGGCGCTCGGCTGGCGGCACAGCGGCCAGGGCCGCGCGCAGCGGCAGCAACGGCACACTGAGCGACGACAGGGGAAGACAGGTCCCGGTCAGGACGAGGAAGCCCTCGGCGACGTCACCGGCATGCTGCACCAAACGGGTCTTGCCGACCCCGGCGTCGCCGGTGACGAGGACGGCCCGGCCGTGTCCGGAGCGCACGGAGTCCAGGACCGACGCGAGCTCGACCAGCTCGTCGGACCGCCCGACGAAGACATCGCCCCGAGGCGTTCCCGATGGTGGCACGCCTCCCAGTGTGTCCCCTGCGCCGGATGCGGCGACACCGCCTTTTGAGGGGTGTGCGGCCGCACCCGCCAGCTGCCCGCCGGCTGCCCGCCACGGTGCCCGCCACACTGCCCGGCACGCTGGGAGGCTGCGCGGCTGCGTCGGCCGCACCGCATACCCTGATCCAATGGCCACCCTCGACGAGTTCCTGCACGCCGCTGTCCAGGGGGTCGGGGGAGTCGAGCGGCCCGGGCAGGTCGAGATGGCCCACGCGGTCGAGGACGCCATCGCCGCCGACGAGCACCTGCTCGTGCAGGCCGGCACGGGCACCGGGAAGTCCCTGGCCTACCTCATCCCGGCAGTGATGCACGCACAGCAGGTCGGCAAGCCGGCGGTCGTCGCCACGGCCACGCTGGCCCTGCAGGCCCAGATCGTCGACCGCGACATGCCCAGGCTGGCCGATTCGATCGCACCGCTCATGGGGCGCCGGCCCACCTACGGATTGGTCAAGGGGCGGCGCAACTACCTGTGCGCCCACAAGCTCGAGGGCGGCTTCCCCGACGACGAGGAGGGGCTGTTCGACGTCGGTGAGGTCGACCGGGCCGCCTCCCGGCTCGGCCAGGAGGTCGTCCGGCTGCGCGAGTGGGCCGACACCACCGAGTCCGGTGACCGCGACGAGCTCGTCCCCGGTGTCAGCGAGCGCGCCTGGCGCCAGGTCTCGGTGAGCGCCCACGAGTGCCTCGGCGGCACGTGCCCGATGATCGCCGACTGCTTCGTCGAGCGCTCCCGCGAGGCCGCCAAGGAGTGCGACGTCATCGTCACCAACCACTCCTTCATGGCGATCGACAGCTTCGAGGGCCGCCAGATGCTGCCCGAGCACGACCTGCTCGTCGTCGACGAGGCGCACGAGCTGGTCGACCGGGTCACGTCGACGATCACCGACGAGCTGACCTCGACCATGGTCTCCGCGGCCGCCAAGCGGGCCAGCCGGCTGGCCGAGACGACCGATGCCGTCGACGATGCCGGGATCTTCCTGCAGGGCGTCCTCGACGAGCTGCCCGAGGGCAAGCTCAACGGCATCCCCGACTCCCTCGGCCTCGCTCTCGCGAGGGTTCGCGACACGGCGCGCCAGGTGCAGAGCGAGCTCAAGCCCGACAAGGGTGTCGAGCCCGACGGCGCCCGCAAGGTCGCCCAGGCGGCCATCGACGAGGTCTTCGAGAACTCCTCCCGCATCCTCGAGGAGCGCGACCTCGACGTCGTCTGGGTCAACCGCGACCCCCGCCGCGGCTCGGTGCTGCGCGTCGCGCCGATGAGTGTCGCGATGTTGTTGCGCGACAAGGTCTTCGGTGACCGCACCGTGGTCATGACGTCGGCCACCCTCGAGCTGGGCGGCACCTTCGACGCCGTCGCCGGCACGATGGGCCTGCGCGGTGACGGTGCCCCCGAGTGGCGCGGGCTCGACGTGGGCAGCCCGTTCGACTACCCGCAGCAGGCCATCGCGTATGTCGCCCAGCACCTGCCTCCGCCCGGGCGTGACGGGCTCAGCGAGCAGACGCTCGACGAGATCGAGGCCCTCGTGCGGGCCGCCGGCGGCCGCACCCTGGGGCTGTTCTCCTCGATGCGCGCCGCCAAGGAGGCCACCGAGGCGATGCGCGAACGCTTCGACGGCGACGTCGGCTTCCTCTGCCAGGGCGAGGACCAGATCACCACCCTGGTTCGCCAGTTCGCCCGTGACCCGCAGACGTGCCTGTTCGGCACGCTGACCCTGTGGCAGGGCGTCGACGTTCCTGGGTCTGCCTGTCAGCTGGTCATCATCGACCGCATCCCGTTCCCGCGTCCCGACGACCCGCTGGCGTCGGCACGGTCGCAGGCAATCGCCCGCATGGGGGGCAACGGCTTCATGGCCGTGTCCGCCACCCACGCCGCCCTGCGGCTGGCCCAGGGGGCCGGCCGCCTCATCCGCCGCAGCGACGACCGTGGGGTCGTCGCCTTCCTCGACTCCCGCATGATGACCGCGCGGTATGCCGGGTTCCTCCAGCGCTCGCTGCCCCCGTTCTGGCCGACCACCGACCGCGACCGGGTGCTCGCAGCGCTCCGGCGGCTCGACGAGACCGCCGCACCGCCGGTGACGGTGCACGAGCCGGCCCTGCGCGGCGTCACCGGGGCCGTCGTCGGCACCACGATGGGTCGCACGGGGGAGGACGCGACGGAGCACCCTCGACCCGTGGCCGACCCGCCGCCGGTGGCCGAGTCCGCACGCACCGCCGTCACCTCGGGCCACGCCTGGACGGCCGAGGCCGACGAGGAGCTGCGTGACGGGTTCGAGCTCGGGCTGTCCCTCGACGAGCTCGCCGAGTCGCTCGAGCTGCCGACTGATGTCGTCGCGGCTCGGCTCAAGGGGCTTGGTCTCGAGGCGACCGGCGTCTCCACCCTCTCCTTCGACTGAGGGCTGTCCCTCGGCTCACGCCGCCGTCTCGCAGCGGCCGACGCCCTCAGGGGCGGTCGCTCGCGTCCCCGTCAGGCCCCGGGCGATACTGAGGCATGGCAGACACCCTGGCCCTGCACGTGGTGGGAGACGGACCCGTGGCCGAGGCGCTCGAGGTGATGGCCGGGCAGCTGGGCTGGACGGTCACGGCATCGGCCGACGACCCCTCGGTCCCCGGCGGGATCGACGCGCTCGTCGTGACGAGCCACCACGACGAGGTAGACGGCCCGGCGATCCGCGCGGGCCTCGAGGCCGGCACGGCCTACATCGGGGGGATGGGTTCCCGGCGCACCCAGGAGCGTCGGCGGGCCTGGCTGCTCGACCACGGTGTGGCCGAGGCCGCGCTGGCCCAGGTCCACGCGCCGATCGGGCTCGACATCGGGGCCAACGCGCCGGGTGAGATCGCGGTCTCGATCGTCGCGGAGGTCATCGCGGTGCGGTCCGGACGGGGCGCGGGCGGTTCGGTGAGCGACCGTGAGGGACCGATCCACCCCGAGCTGCCCGCCGGCGACGCCTACTGTCCGGGCGGCTGAGCCTGTCCCCGGCGCGTGGCAGGCTGTGCCTGTGACCGACACCGTCCCAGCCACCCGCACCGTGCCACCGCTGGTGCTCATCGCCGGCCCCGAGGGTGTCATCGCCGAGCGGGCGCTGGCCGCGACGCTCGACGAGCTGCGCGAGAGGGCACCCGACCTCGAGGTCGTGCGCCTCACGGCCGCGACCTACGAGCCCGGTGCGCTGGTGCTGCACGCCAGCCCGTCGCTCTTCGGCGGCGACAAGTGCATCGTCGTCGAGGACCTCGACGAGGCCGCCGACGAGCTGCAGGTCGACCTGCTGGCCTTCCTCGCCGCGCCCGAGCCCGACGTGACCCTCGTCGTTACCCACAAGTCCGGCCAGCGTGGCAAGAAGGTCCTCGACACCATCAAGCAGTCGCAGTCACGCGTGCTCGAGGCCCCGGCCATCAAGAGCGACCGCGACAAGTCCGACTTCGCGATGCACGAGTTCCGCCGGGCCCGCCGCAAAGCCACCCCTGATGCCGTCCGCGCCCTGATCGAGGCCGTCGGCAAGGACGTCCGCGAGCTCGCCGCCGCCTGCAGCCAGCTCGTGGCCGACACCACCGGCGTGATCGACGAGGAGCTCGTCACCCGCTACCACGGTGGCAAGGTCGAGGCGACCGGCTTCCGGGTCGCCGACGCGGCGGTGGCCGGCAACGCGGGCGAGGCCCTGCGCCTGTTGCGGCACGCCATCGCCACGGGCGTCGACCCGGTGCCGATCGTGGCTGTCCTGGCCCAGCAGCTGCGCCAGCTCGTCAAGGTCGGGGCAGCCGGGCGGGGGCGCTCGGCCGACGTGGCGCGCGACCTCGGCATGGCGCCGTGGCAGGTCGACAAGGCCCGTCGTGGCCTGAGCGGGTGGGGGCCCGAGGGCCTGGCCGACTCCATCCAGGCGGTCGCGCTCGCAGACTTCGAGGTCAAGGGCGGCGCGCGCGACCCGGTCTACTCCGTCGAGCGGGCGATCCTGACCATCACGCAGGCCCGCACCGGCCGCTGAGGCGCCCGGCCCGCGGTGGCGGGCACCCGGCATACGGCGTTTTGGCTGCGGACCCCCTCCGCTGGTAGATTTGCCCCTCGCGTGCGCGCATGGTCGTGCGCGCATGCAGCTTCATCCAGAGTCCCTCAACCACAGGTGCCCCACGCCTGGTCCCGAGAGACTTCTGCCGCCCTCTAACGGCAACCACCGACCAACCAAGAAAGACACACCTGTGGCAAACATCAAGTCCCAGCTCAAGCGGATCAAGACGAACCGCACGGCGACCGAGCGCAACAAGGCCGTCAAGAGCGAGCTCAAGACCTGGATCCGCAAGTTCCAGAAGGCCGCGGAGTCCGGCGACGCCGCTGCGGCCAAGGAGGCCCTCAAGGATGCCTCGACCAAGCTCGACAAGGCCGTGAGCAAGGGCGTCATCCACGCCAACCAGGCCGCCAACAAGAAGTCGGCCATGGCGAAGAAGGCCGCCTCGCTCTGAGCGAGTCGCCTTCCCAAGGCTTGAGAGGGCCGGTCACCTGCGGGTGACCGGCCCTCCGTCTTTGGCTCTCCGTCTTTGCCCCACGCCCCGAGTGAGCGCGATCTGCTCCTGCGGCGGCCGCGAAGACGCCGAACGCGCTCACTCGATGCGGGCTACCGACCTCGGGAGGGCTGCCGACTGCGGCGGGCTACCCACTTCGGGCGGGCTACCGACCTCGGCGAACGGCCGCTGCCACCTGGTCGAACCTCCCGGCGTCGAGGACGGCACCCTCGCGCCGCACCGCCCGCGGGTCGACCCGGATGACCCGGTCGACCCGAACCTCGCTCGGCCGGCCCTGGCGGTCCTAGGCGCCCGCCCCGATGTCCTGCCACTGCCTGCCGTGGGCCGCCTCGTCGCGGGCGTCGCGGTCGTGGTCCTTGCTGGTGAGCATGAGCCCCAGCAGCCACCGGCCGTCGCGGGCGATGAGGAGCACGGGCCGGTCCTTCCCCTGTCGGTGGTCCTCCTCGTACGGCACCCAGGTCCAGACGATCTCGCCGGGGTCCGGCTCACCATCGGGCTGCGGCGCGTAGACGACGTGGGGCACTCCGGTGAAGTCACCGGGGTACGCCCGAGCTCCCACCGCGCCCGTCGCACTCCGAGGGCCCGACGTGCGGGTGCCTGTGGCGCTCGGCCGGCTCGGGGTGCCCGACACGGGCCGCCGGCGCAGGAGCCGGCGCAGCCAGCCACCGCCGGCGGACGTCACGGCCGGTCCTTGGGACGCCAGAGCAGCCGACCCGGGCGACGGCGGTCTCGCAGGGCGTGCATGCGCCAGACGAGCACCGGGTGGGACGCCAGGGCGTTGACGAGCCAGACGAAGAAGCCGCGCTCGGTGGTGGCGCGGTCAGCGAGGGCGTTCACGTCGACGCTGCGGTTGAGGTACTTGCCGGCGGCCAGCGTCGCCATGGCCCCCGCGCTGCCTTGGGGCACCATCGAGTAGCCGAAGTTGTCGGCGGTGTACTCCTGGCTGCGGGACAGCGTCGACCCGAGGAAGGGGATCCACGAGGCGCCGCTGATGCCCAGCAGCCGCCAGTAGCTCGTGTGGCCCGCGGCGATGTGCCCGACCTCGTGCCCGATGATGAACCGCAGAGCATCGGGGTGGCGCGCCTCGCCACCGATCTCGAACAGGTCGCTGTAGATGAAGATGAACCGGCGGAAGCCGTGACCCGACGCCGCGGCGTTGATCACGCCGTTGCCCAGCACGACGTAGGCGTCGGGCAACCTCGGCAGCCCGTAGTGGGCGCACGCGTCGAGGAGCATCTGGTACGCCTCGGGGTACTGCGTCGGCGAGATCTTCACACCGGACAGCCGCATCTGCGCATACAACTGGCCACGCAGCACGTAGATGATGAGCGGCGCAGCCAGGAAGAACACGGCATACGGGTCGGGCTCGCGGCGGTCGATGATCGCCGAGGCGACCTCGTAGCCGGACACGGCCCACACAAGGAACGAGAACAGGATCACCAGCACCAGGCAGAGGTTCTCCAGCGGGTGCCGCAGGTGCGAGCGCACCCGGCCCCGGTAGCCCGGCTGGGGTCCCGGTGGAGTCAGTGCCCGCGTGGGCGGCCCCTGGTACTGCGCGGGCGCGGGCGCCGGTGGCGGGTGCGGGCTGATCGGGTCGGACATGGTCCCCTCAACGTCTCGTCGGTCGTCCCCGATGCTATGTCTCAGGGGCTGGGCAGCCGGCACCGATCCCCGATCCCGGGAATGTCGTGGTCGACCCCTCTCGTTGCAGTGGCGTGACCGACGCGACCCTCTCCTCCGAGCCGACGGAGCTCAGCGCCGAGCCCACGATCCGCACCCGCCACACCAACCTGGCGCTGCTCGCGCTCGCCGTCGGTGGGTTCGCCATCGGCACGACCGAGTTCGTGACGATGGGGTTGCTTCCCGAGGTGGCCGCTGGTGTCGACATCGACATCCCGACCGCCGGTCACATCGTGTCGGCCTACGCCGCCGGCGTGGTGGTGGGAGCCCCGGTGCTCGCCACGCTCGGGTCGAAGATGCCGCGCAAGCAGCTGCTGCTCTGGCTCATGGCTGGCTTCGCGGTCGCCAACCTGCTCTCCTCGCTCGCGACGAGCTACGGGTTCCTCATGGCCGCCCGCTTCGTCTCGGGGCTGCCGCACGGCGCGTACTTCGGCGTCGGCTCGCTCGTCGCGGCGTCCCTCGTGCCAGCCCACCGCCGGACGTGGGCCGTGTCGATGATGATCACCGGCCTGACCGTGGCCAACATCGTGGGCGTGCCGGTGACCACTCGCCTCGGCCAGACCTACGGCTGGCAGTGGCCGTATGCCGCGGTGTCGGTGATCGCGCTCGTCACCGTGCTCGCGGTGTGGCGGTGGGTGCCGTTCTGCCCTCCGGACGGCGGGGTGACGATGCGTTCGGAGCTCTCGGCGCTCAAGCGGACCCAGGTCTGGCTCGCGCTGGGCATCGGCACGGTGGGCTTCGGCGGCATGTTCGCGACGTTCTCCTACATCTCGCCGACGATGACCGAGCTCGGTGGCTTCGGCAAGGCCACCATCCCGTTGATCCTGGCGCTCTACGGCGTGGGCATGACGGTCGGCGCGATGCTCTCCGGGCCCGTCTCGCGGCTCGGCCTGATGAAGGCGATCACCGCAGTCCTCGTCACGATCGCCGTCATGCTCTTCCTCTTCGGGCCCGCCGTGCAGTCCGCGCAGTGGCTCGCCCTCGTGGCCGTGTTCCTCCTCGGCCTGCTGCCCAGCATCCTCGTGCCGATGCTGCAGACCCGGCTCATGGACGTCGCCCACGAGGGGCAGGCGCTCGCGGCCGCGCTCAACCACTCCACCCTCAACATCGCCAACGCCCTCGGCGCGTGGCTCGGGTCGATCGTGCTCGCGGCCGGCCTGGGCTACGAGTGGCCCTCGCGCGTGGGTGGCTTCCTCGCCGTGGCGGGGTTGGGCATCGCGCTGTGGTCGGGGCTGCTGGGGCGGCGCCAGGCCGCGTAGCGGGGCCACGGACGAGCGGTGCGTCACCGGCACCCGTCCCCGCATGGGAGGATGGGCCGTTCCGTCACCCGATCTCCGTGAGGTTTGAAGCACCCGTGTCCCCGATGGCCCGCACCGCGCTGCAGCCGCACGCAACGCCGCCGGAGCTGATCCGGAACTTCTGCATCATCGCCCACATCGACCACGGCAAGTCGACGCTGGCCGACAGGATGCTGCAGATCACCGGCATCGTCGACGCCCGCGCCATGCGGGCGCAGTACCTCGACCGGATGGACATCGAGCGCGAGCGCGGCATCACGATCAAGTCGCAGGCCGTCCGCATGCCGTGGGAGCTCGACGGCACCACGTACGCGCTCAACATGATCGACACTCCTGGCCACGTGGACTTCACGTACGAGGTGTCCCGCTCGCTGGCTGCCTGCGAGGGAGCGGTGCTGCTCGTCGACGCGGCGCAGGGCATCGAGGCCCAGACCCTGGCGAACCTCTACCTCGCCATGGAGAACGACCTCGCGATCATCCCGGTGCTCAACAAGATCGACCTGCCGGCCGCCCAGCCGGAGAAGTTCGCCGAGGAGCTCGCCGGACTGATCGGGTGCGAGCCCGAGGACTGCCTGAGGGTCTCGGGCAAGACCGGCGAGGGCGTCGAGCCGCTGCTCGACCAGATCGTCGGCCAGCTGCCGCCGCCCGTGGGCGACCCCGATGCCCCGGCCCGCGCCATGATCTTCGACTCCGTCTACGACACCTACCGCGGCGTGGTCACCTACGTCCGGGTCATCGACGGCAACCTCAACCCCCGCGAGAAGATCGCGATGATGTCGACCCGGGCGACGCACGAGCTGCTCGAGATCGGCGTCAGCTCGCCCGAGCCCACCCCGGCCAAGGGCCTGGGCGTCGGCGAGGTCGGCTACCTCATCACCGGCGTCAAGGACGTGCGCCAGTCCCGCGTGGGCGACACCGTCACCAACGCGGCCAAGCCGGCCAAGGACGCGCTCGGCGGCTATCGCGACCCCAAGCCGATGGTGTTCTCGGGGCTCTACCCGATCGACGGCTCGGACTACCCCGACCTGCGCGACGCCCTCGACAAGCTCAAGCTCAACGACGCCGCCCTGGTCTACGAGCCCGAGACGTCGGCGGCGCTCGGCTTCGGCTTCCGCATCGGCTTCCTCGGCATGCTGCACCTCGAGATCGTCCGCGAGCGGCTCGAGCGCGAGTTCGACCTCGACCTCATCTCGACCCTGCCGAACGTCGTCTACGACGTGACGATGGACGACGGCAAGCAGATCACGGTCACCAACCCGAGCGAGTTCCCCTACGGCAAGGTCACCTCCGTGACGGAGCCGGTGGTGCGCGCCACCGTCCTGGCCCCGAGCGAGTTCATCGGCGCGATCATGGAGCTGTGCCAGCAGAAGCGCGGCTCCTTGCGCGGCATGGACTACCTGTCCGAGGACCGCGTCGAGATGCGCTACACGTTGCCGCTGGCCGAGATCGTGTTCGACTTCTTCGACCAGCTCAAGTCGCGCACCCGTGGCTACGCCTCGCTGGACTACGAGCCCGACGGCGACCAGGTGGCCGACCTCGTCAAGGTCGACATCATGCTCCAGGGCGAGACCGTGGACGCCTTCTCCTCGATCGTCCACAAGGACAAGGCCTATGCGTATGGCGTGATGATGGCGGGCAAGCTCAAGGACCTCATCCCGCGCCAGCAGTTCGAGGTGCCCATCCAGGCCGCGATCGGCTCGCGGATCATCGCCCGCGAGAACATCCGCGCCATCCGCAAGGACGTCCTCGCCAAGTGCTACGGCGGTGACATCAGCCGCAAGCGCAAGCTGCTCGAGAAGCAGAAGGCCGGCAAGAAGCGGATGAAGAACATCGGCACCGTCGAGGTGCCGCCAGAGGCCTTCATCGCAGCGCTGTCCTCCGACGCAGGGTCCGAGAAGACCAAGAAGTAGTCACCCCCAGCCGTGTGGCGCCCATCACGGGGCGCCGATGGTTACCGGCCGGTAATATCTGCTGCATGGTCGACACCTACGCGCTCTACCGACGGCTCTCGGCATACCCGCAGGGGAACCGGCTCTTCTCGCTGGTCTTCGAGCAGGCAGCGCCGTACTTCCGCACGGCGCGACCCCGGTTCGTCGCCCTCGGGCCCAACCGGGCCGAGCTCACGATCGCAAAGCGGCGACGCGTCCAGAACCACATCGGCACGGTGCACGTCATCGCGATCTGCAACGGGCTGGAGGCCGCCATGGGGGCGCTCGCGGAGGCGACGATCCCGAGCAGCCGCCGGTGGATCCCCATGGGCATGCAGGTCGACTACACCGCGAAGGCGACCAGCGACATCCGATGCGTCGCCGAGACCGACCCTGCCGACTGGGACAAGCCTGGCGACGTGGAGATCCCGGTTCGGGTCAAGGGTGTCCGCGACGACGGGAGGGCTGTCGTGCAGGGCGTGATCCGTCTCTGGGTGACCGACAAGCCGTCACGCTGAGGGCGGGAGTGCGGCGGCCGGCTCAGGAGAGGCCGCGTGGAGAGGCCGCAGGGAGAGGCCGCCGGGCGCTCAGACCGGGACCGTCGACTCCTCCACGACCCCCAGGTCGAGCGGGGCTGCTCCCGGGTCGGCGGCCAAGGTCTGGGCGTGCTGCCAGATGGCCAGCACGTCGCGCGGCCAGAACTCCTCGCTGGTCGCCTCGAGCTCGGCACGGCTCCACCACCGGTGGGCAGTCATGGTGAGCTGCTCGACCTCGGTGTGCCCCGAGATGTCGACCTCGAACGCGTCGGTGCGGACCAGCCAGAACACCTCGTCCTGTGCGGTGACGACGTCGCTGTAGCCGTGCAGGACGTGCCGCGTGGCGACGGGGCCGACGAGGTCGTCGCCGCTGATGACCAGCCCGGTCTCCTCGGCGATCTCCCTGACCGCGGCCTCGCGGTCGCTCTCGCCGGGGTCGACGCCGCCACCCGGGGTGATCCACCAGCGCGGCACGGGCGAGAGCCCCAGGTCGCTGTCGAGGAACAGCAGCAGCCGGTCACGGTCGTCCACGAGCAGGACCCGCATCGCCCGGCGACGGCCCCGGGGCCGGTCAACGGGTGCTGTCATGCGAGCAGCTTGTCGCGCAGCCGCTGCACCTGGGCCTGGCTCCAGCCGTGCTCACCCAGCCACCCGGCGGCGCCTCCGTGGCGTTCGCGAAGCACCGTGAGGATGCGCTGCATGGTCTCGGGGCGGGGGAGCTGGTGGGTGCGTGGCTGGTCGCGCAGCGCCTCGGAGTAGGTCGGCCGGGACAGCAGGCGCTCGACGATGGCGTCGAGGCGCTCACCGGTCGCGACGTAGTCGGCCACGATGTCGTCGTCGGCGACCCCGGCCACCGAGAGCGCGAGGCCGACGACCGTGCCGGTGCGGTCCTTGCCGGCGGCGCAGTGGACGATCGCCGCTCCCGTGCTGCCGGCGACGGCGTGCAGCGCCGCGCTGACCGACTCGGGACGGTCGGCGAGGTAGCCCAGGTAGTGGCTGGCCCAGAAGTCGTCGTCCCGCTTCGGGGGCGCGGGTCGTCCGCTGCGCTTGGACCACGGCACGACGAGCGCCCGCGCCGCAGTGTCACCGGGATCGGCGTCGTCGGGGGTGGTTTCGCGGATCAGCGAGTGGTGGTGGTGGGTCAGCGGCTGGGCGCGCATTGGGCCCGCCCCCTCGAGGTGCACCTCGACCTCGGTGCGCAGGTCGATGATGTCGGTGACGCCCACCTCGTCGACGAGGTGGCGGACCGCGGCCTCGCTGAGCTCCTGGAGGTTGTCCGACCGCAGCAGCCGCCGGGGCGCGACTGCCCCACCGTCTGAGGTCGGGATGCCGCCCACGTCACGCATGTTGACGACGCCGTCGAGATCCAGCCAGCGGGAGGTGCTCACGGACCGACCCTACGGCGAGGCGGTGACCAGGAGGTGACCGGCATCCTGCGCCTCGGCGACGACCGCCACCGCATCGGCGACGACGAGGTCGGACAGCCCGTTCCCGAGGTTCTGGCAGATCGTGCGGCCGGACGGTGCGCCCGCGGGGTCGAGCAGCTCGCCGGTCCAGCGGGTGCTGGCCGGGTAGTCGCCGAGCGATCCCGACGACCGCACCGCCTCGAACTGGGGCACGTGGTCCGCCGCGAGGACACCCGAGGCGGCGACGTCCGGGCCGACCGAGCTGGCGTAGTCGAGCGGGAGGATGAGTGCCTCGTCGGCGAACCAGCCGGGGTCGAGGTGGGCCCCCGCCAACCCGATCGAGAGGGCGGTGACGACGACGGCGGCCGAGCGCACCGCCACCTCCCGGGAGGGCACGACCCGCACCGTCACGGACGGCGTCTCCCGGGCAGCCCAGTCGTGCAGGTCCCGTCCGGCCTCAGGGCGCCGGGCGTAGACGGTCACGTCGTGGTTGCCCAGGGCCTCCAGCACGCGCAGGTGCGAGCGGGCCTGCACGCCTGCCCCGAGGATCGCGGCGGTTTGCCCCGCGCGGCCCAGCCCTGCGATGCAGGCACCTGAGACGGCCGCGGTGCGGGCTGCGGTCAGCGTGGCGGCCTCCATCACGGTGCGGGGGAGCCCGGTGTCGCCGTCGTTGACGACCATCAGGCCGGAGGCGGTGGGCAACCCGGCCGCCGGGTTGTCGGGAAAGATGCTGATCCACTTGCAGCCCAACAGCTTTCGTGCCGGGTATGCCGCGGGCATGGCATTGGCGAACGCGTGGCCACCGGGGTGGACGGCCGGCTTCGCCGGCACGTCGGCCTCGCCCCGCGCGAGGGCCAGCAGCGCGTCGCGGGCCAGCTCCACGAGCTCGAGGGGCGGCGGCAGGAGCCGCGCGACGTCCGCGTCGGAGAGGAAGCGCATGCCTCGACCCTAGGGACTCCCGGGTTGCCGCGCGGGCTGCGCCCCACGGCATACGAAGGCCGGGCACATAGGTGAGGGCCTCGGAAAGTATGAGTTTCCGAGGCCCTCGCGATCTGGACCGAGGTCCTGATCGACGCTCTCGCCGAAGCGATTGCGTAGGGGTATTTCTAGTCGCGACCACGCCTCCCTGCAAGGGGTTTCGCCCACTTTCCCGGGACTTTTCGTCCGGTTTCGGCGTGTCGTGCCAGACACGCCGAACCGGCTGTGACGGGTGGGAGGAAGAGACTTTCGGGGGGCCTACGACATGACGAAGGAGAACCGCCGGATGCTGGGTGCCCAAGCCTGCAGGGCGGTCAGGTTGCGCCGCGGCATGAGCGCGGTGACCGGCTGAAGGCCCGACCAGAGGGCCAGCCACGCCACCCGGTCGGCGGGGGAGATGGTGGCGACGATGTCGTTCGTCCAGACCTCGCCCTCCTGACGGGGCTTCATGCCCTTGACGAAGGCGGACAACGTCTGCGTCGGCGGCCTGCTCATCAGGCCGCCCCGGCGGCCACCCTCGGCGGGGGTGTCCAGCACTGCACCCAGGAGCCGGGCGTGGGCACTCAGCAGCCCGAGCAGGACGACGACCGCCTGGTACTCGCCCGGGTGGTCCTCCGTACCCATGAAGCGCGATGCGTCCGAGAGGTCCTTGCTGGCGCGGATCATCCGGTACACGTTGGCGAGGCGCTTGGCCTCCCTCGGTGTCTTGACCAGGGGCTCGAGCGCGCCCAGCAGGGTGATCTCGGGAACCGTCAGTGGGCGGGCCGGAGGCAGCGGGGCCGCGGCGACTCCGTCCCCGTCGTCCTGACCCCCCACGGCGTCCTGCAGGTCCACCAACGAGCCCCTCTCGGGGGCAGCTCGTCCCTCTTCCAGCGGCAGGGTGGTCCCGCGTGCTCCGGAACCCGGCGTCGCGGACCCGCCGACCCGCCGCCCGTCGGTGGTGCCGTCCCCTCCGGCGTCGCCTCGGGTGGCGCCGTCCCCGGTGGCGCCCGCCCCGGAAGTGCTGTCCTCGGTCTCGTCGGTCTGCACCTGGTCCTCGAAGATCCCCGTCAGCACACGCTCGAGGTGACCCTTCATGCCGGGGAGGATGAACGGGACGCCGAAGATCTTCTCCAGGTAGTCCTCGGGCGAGGCGTCCCAGCCGTCGCTCACCTCCATGCCCTTGTCGGGAGCGTCGAGCAGCTTCGGGTACTGCTCCTGCAGCGAGCGGACCAGCCACCGTGGGTCGACGCCCACGATCACGACGAAGAGGTCGAGGGCCAGGAGCAGGTGCACGGCCTGCAGCACCTCGACCACCTGCCGCGGACTGCACCGGTCGAGGTCGTCGATGTAGAGCACGATCCGGTCGATGGGTCGCGGGGCCGGCTCGTTCTTGTCGCGCAGGTCCCGCCACTTCGCCATCAGGACGGTGAGCTCCTGGAAGTCCTTGCGGATCGTGGAGATCAGCCCCAGGTTGCGCGCGTAGTCGCCCGCGGCCACCCGCTCGGCGAGGAAGGTGTAGAGCCGCTGGCCGGGAGCCAGCTCGGCGAGCTCGCGCCCGAGCTCGCCGACGCGGTCGACCACGGTGACCAGCTGGGCCTGCGCCAGGTCGCGCGCTGCCTCGGCATCACGCAGCGCCTGAAGGGGTGCAGCGAGCGCTTGCTCGGCCCGCTCGTCGGCGGCTGCCGTGGCGTTGGTCCTGATGGTGTCGATCTGTTGCCGCAGCGTCCTCAGTCCCTGGTGGGCCGAGGTGGTCAGGGCCACGGCGGTGGCCAGGAAGCCGCTCACGGCCGCCGCGGCAGCGCGCAGGACCGACTCCAGCTCGCGGTCCGGCCAGAGGGCGACACCGGCAAAGGCCAGCAGCGCGAGGATCGCGAGGGCCGCGACGAGGACACCGCGCCGGCCGGCGAGCGACCGCCGGACGACCATGGCCTCGTTGGCGGTGCCGCGCACCTCGGCAGCGAGGATCCGGGCCTGCTCGGCCTGGTCGCTGATGCCGAGGCGTCGCCAGGCCCGGCTCAGCCCCTTCTTGACCTCAGGGTCCGAGCCCATGGCCTTGAGCAGGTCGGTGGCTCGCACGTCCCGCTCGGCGGACGCCTCGGCGATCTGGGTGCGCAGGCGACCGACCTTGGCCTCCGCATGCCTGGCCGAGGCCTCGAGCTCCCGTCGCTGCTCGACCGCGGTGCCGAGCTGCTCGCGGAGCTGCTGCTGGCGCTGCTCGTCGGCGTCCGGCTCCTGCAGCAGCTGGCGGAAGATCTCGTCGCCGAGGCTGGCCCAGAGGTTGCTGTCCGCGTAGTGCCAGGCGTTGAAGCTGATCTGCTTGATGTCTCGCCAGTACCTGGTCTCGTCGGTCGTCCGCACGAAGTCGATGCGTCCGCGCAGCAGCCCCATGAAGTAGCTCTTGCCGGAGCCCCATTCGCCGAACACCCCGACCGACAACGGCATCCTCGTGTCCTTGTCGCAGATCACGGTGGCGAGCATCGAGACATAGGGCGCGACGCCCATGCGGTCGTTCTCGAGGCTGATGCCCTTGGTGGGATCGACGAACTCGCTGGAGACGCCGCCTGCGAGGTCGCCACCCTCGACCTCGTCCTCGTGGCCGGCGGTCGCGCTCTCGTCACCACCACCCCCGCCGTCGCCCCCGCCACCACCCCCGCCGTCGCCCCCGGCGTCGCCCCCCGCGGGGCTCCCGGCGGGGCCCTCGGCCTCGACGGTCGGGGGCTGGTTCAGCAGAGGGACGCGGACCTCCGCCGCCAGGGCTGCGCGCACCCCGTCCTGCTCGAGCTGGGTGGCGAAGTCCTGGTCCAGCGCCGCGAGCGCCAGCAGGAACATCCTCCCGTCGATGACCTTCTGGGGGCCCCTGCGCACGACATCCATGTCGTAGAGCCCGCGAACCCGGAGGGCCCAGTCGTCGAACGGCGCCGGCTCGCCCTGCTCGTGGAAGCTCACGCTCGGGAATCGCCCCGCCGCGTAGTCGGCATGCGCCTCGCTGGACTGCAGGGCGCGCGCGATGGCACCGGGTGTCACGCCCGGGAAGTCCGCGAACCGGCTGCGCAGCTCACGCAGGCTCCCGCTGAACTCGCCCGGGTCGAACGCTGGTGGCGCAGCCGTGACGATGCCCAGCAGCCGCTCCATCGCCGCAGTGGCCGCGTCGACGTCGACGATGCGTTCCGAGATGACTCCGCGGCTGGGGTCCTTCGCGGAGAGCAGGATGGCCAGCACGACCTCCGCGACGCCGACCGGACCCGAGACCCTGCGCTGGGCGAGGTACGTCTGCATGGCGTAGGCGAGGTCCTCGTGGCACTCGGTGGTCGTCGCCTTCGGGGGGAACCTCTCCGTCGTGAGCTTCAGGTCGTCCGCCATCGCTGCCTTGCGGGTCCCCGCCTTCTCGAGCGTGGCGCGGATGTCGGGCATGAGCTGCATCGCCGACCACAGGGCGGTCGAGCGGGTCGTCCGGACGTGAGGACTGGCCCCGATGTCGTAACGGTGCTGCTGCACCGTGGCCGCGAACTCGGAGAGGCGTACGACGTCGGGGGACGCTGTGAGGTCCACCCTCTCGATCAGCCCAGGCAGCGACCCCGGCTCAGGGGCGTCGCGGCCATCGGGACGTGTCGCCATCTCCGGAACCCCCGTCCTGGAGCCGCCACGGCGACCACGGCACCGCGCCGGGCCGTCGGAAGAACGCGCCATGGTGCGCAGAGCCACGCTAGTGGCCCCCGTTGGACCCGTCGTCATGTGTTTGTCGTAGTTGTCCCTCGCTGCGGCATGGTGACTGCAGTTGGCGCCATTCGGGTGGTCCCGGGGTGGAACTCGGAGCATCCTGACTCCGTGGGCGGGACACGCAGGGTGGCGGGACGGCGAGATGAGGCGCGCGCCAAGAGGTCACCCGCGCCCGCGTCGTCAGCTCCGCTGATCCCGGCCGGGGTCTCGGCGGTGGTGGCGTTGGCCGCTGCCGGGCTGGCGCTCGTCGGGGTCACGGGTGGCGTGCTCGTGAGGGCGGTGAGGTCGTCGCCGGGGACGATCGTCCTCGCGATCGCCGCGCTGGTGGTGCTGGCGGTCTTCGCCGAGCGGGCCGACGGCCGGCGCAGGCTCGGCCTGGTGGTGGCGATGCTCGGGGTCGTGCTGCTGACCCTCGGGCTCGGCGCGACGAGCATCGACGAGAGGGACAAGCCGTCCGTCTCGTTGAAGGCCAGCTCGACCGGCGCATCGGCGACGTCGCCCGGGAAGTGGACGGTCACGGTCAAGGCCACCGCGTCCGGCCTGCGGGCGCGCGAGGACATGTTGGTGCAGCTCCAGGGGCTGCCCGACGGAATCCCCACGGACAGTAGCGAGTACGACGCGTCGTACCCCGGCTGCAACACCTCGGTGCTTCGTCCGTCAAAGGCAGAAGCCACAGGCAGCTACCCGCCGCCCGCAGGCGACCTCCTGCTCTGGACGCAAGCCGGGCCGAGCGCCGACGGGTCGACAGTCGTGGAGTCGTCGGTGGACGTCCCGCTCGACGACTACAAGGGCGTGTGTGCGGTCGCCATCTACTCCAGGTCGGGCGGGTATGGGGTCGAGAGGGTGTTCGACCAGCTCCAGGCGGTGCTGAACCTCCCCACGGGCAACGAGGTCAAGGTCTCGGTGGGCTACATAGCCCTGGACGCGTCCTAGCCCGACCCCTGCGGAGCACCCGCCCGTGGCAGCCACCGCGTCCAGAGGTGGTCGACCACCTGAGAGGATGGCCGCATGCCCAGCGCCCTGCCCGCCGGCGACCCCGCGCCGCCGGACGGCGCCCTCCCCGGCTCGGCGCTCGCGACGCTGGCGGAGCGCCCCTTCGGCATCTACCTGCACGTGCCGTTCTGCTCCGTGCGCTGCGGCTACTGCGACTTCAACACCTACACGCTCACCGAGCTCGGGGCCGACGGCGCGAGCGTCGCGACCTTCGCCGAGGCGGCCGTCAAGGAGCTCGACCTCGCCCGCGGCGTGCTCGGCCCCACCCCACCCGTGCAGACGGTGTTCGTCGGCGGTGGCACCCCCACGATGCTCGCGGCCACGGACCTCGCCAGGATGCTGCACGGCATACGGGAGAGGTTCGGGCTGGCGCCCGACGCCGAGGTGACGACCGAGGCCAACCCCGACTCGGTGACCCCGCAGTCCCTGGAGACGCTCGCGAGGGCCGGGTTCACGCGGGTCTCGCTGGGCATGCAGTCGGCCGTGCCGCACGTCCTGCGGACCCTCGAGCGCACCCACGACCCGGCCAACGTCGGCCGCGCCGTCGAGGCCGCCCGCGCCGCGGGCCTCCAGGTCAGCGTGGACCTCATCTACGGCACCCCCGGCGAGAGCCTGGCCGACTGGGCGACCAGCCTCGAGGCCGCGACCTCGCTGGAGCCCGACCACGTCTCGGCCTACGCCCTCGTGGTCGAGGAGGGCACCAAGCTGGCAGCCCAAGTGCGCCGCGGAGAAGTGGCGGCCCCCGAGGACGACGACGAGGCGGCGAAGTACGAGCTGGCCGACGAGACGCTCACCCGAGCCGGCTTCGGCTGGTACGAGGTCAGCAACTGGGCCGCTCGTCCCGACGCCCGGTGCCGCCACAACGAGGGGTACTGGGACGACGGCAACTGGTGGGGTGTCGGCCCCGGTGCTCACAGCCACGTCGGTGGCGTGCGGTGGTGGAACGTCAAGCACCCCAACGCGTATGCCGGGCGCGTCAACGCCGGGGTGAGCCCGGCTCACGGGCGCGAGACCCTCACCGACGACCAGCGCTACGACGAGCGGGTGCTGCTCGGGGTGCGGCTCGTCGACGGGCTCCCGGTGGGCGACCTGCGCGACGAGGGGCGACGGGCCGTCGCTGGTCTCATCGCCGACGAGCTGGTGGACGCGACAGCGGCCCTGCGCCGTCAGCGGGTCGTGCTGACGAGACAGGGCCGCCTGTTGGCCGACACCGTGGTGCGGCGACTGCTGGGCGTCTGAGGCGGTCGCCCCAGACCGTGGTCTGGTCGCCTCAGACGGTGGTCTTGACGAACTCGGGCGTGAACGGCGGGCGGTACCACTCACCGTTGTTGGCCTTCATCGCCGCGATGATGTGGACGACGAACGCGAACAGCAGGGCCAGGCCGAAGGTCAGGAAGCCGACGAGCACCAGCATGAACGGGATCGAGATGAGCAGCACGATGCCCGTGATGATCTGGATGTTGAGCGAGTTCGCGGCGTGCTGGCGGACGAACGGGCCGCGGTCCTTGTAGAGCAGGTAGATGACCAGCGACCCCACGAAGCCCAGCGTGCCGGCGCTCAGCACCATCGCCACCAACGGGATCACGTGGGCGAGGGTCGCCCAGTTGCGCTCCTGGTCGGGGCTCAGCGGCACCGCGGTGGCGCCGTAGCCGGGCTGCGGCGGCTGGTACGGGGTCTGCTGGTACCCGGCCGGCGGCGGCTGGTAGCCGGGCTCGGCGCCGGGCGGCGTCGGCTGCTGCGGCTGTTCGGGGTTCTGCTGGTCGGGCTGCTGGGTCATGACTTCCTCCGGGTGTGGTGACTGCATCCAGTGAAACGCATCTCGGAGCCGAAAGATCCTCGATTCGGGGTGCGGTCAGGGGCGTGTCAGGGCCGAGGTCAGGGCCGACCCTGACCTGACCGGCGAGGCTGGACCGCCGAGCGTGGCTCATCGT
>NZ_JBFUEO010000017.1:0-74518 GCF_056403935.1 Pedococcus sp. P2_E4
GGGCAGTGCTGTGGGTCTCGCTGATCGACGGCGCGTGCCTCGGCTCGGTCGACCCACGCACCGTGGTCGAGACCTTCGGCAGTGCCTGGCCGCACGAGGTCAACGACTCGATCCTGAACCGGACCGCAGGCACCCTGCTGGGCCGCCTCATCCCGACCTTCCTCCCCGACGAGCGCCACGACTGGGCGAAGGCCGTGGTGGCCGAGGCCGCCAAGGTCGTGCTCGACCGCGCGCCCGCCGGGTCGACGCGCGCGCTGCTCGGCGCGCGGACGCTGGCGCGCAGCAGCGCCGACGAGGAGCTGCTCGCGGACTGGGCTGCCGGCAAGAACCTGCCAGCGGGCCTCGACGACGACTCGGACTTCCGTTGGCTCGTGGTGCGCAACCTGGCCGGACACGGGCTCGTCGACACGGACCAGATCGCCGGCTTCCGTGCCGAGGACGACACGCTCCAGGGGCGGCTGGGCGCCCTGACCGCCGCGGCGTCCCTGCCGACGGGCGACGCCAAGGAGTGGGCGTGGCGCGAGCTGGCCACCAACCGGGACCGGTCCAACTACGAGCTGAACGCCTTGGCTCTCGGCTTCTGGCACGGTGCGACGGAGGTCCTGCGGCCGTACGTCGCGCGGTACTTCGTCGACGTGCCCGCCCTGACCCAGTGGCTCGGCGAGGACGCGGTCGCCCGCGTTGCCACCCTCGCCTACCCGGCCAGGGTCGTCGAGGACCGCACCGCGGAGCTCAGCGCCGCCGCCCTCGGCCGCCAGGACCTCACGCCCGCGGTGCGCCGGGCCATCGTCGACGCCGACTCCGAGCTGCGCGAGGCACTGCGTTCTCGAGCCACGTTCGGCTGATTTGGGAGGCATCTTCGCAGGTCAGCGGGCTGCTCCCCGGCGCTGGGTGACGCGTGCTGACCGTTTACGGGCTACTATCGACAGTGGCGAGGCCCCAGAGATGTCAGTTGACGTTCACCCCCGTCTGCGGAGGACTGGGTGGATTTCCCACGATGAACAGACTGAATGAGGGCTTCACCCTCGGTGGACGCTACGTGCTCGGGGTGCGCATCGCCTCGGGGGGCATGGCAGATGTGTGGGCCGGTACCGACCTGGTCCTGCAGCGCCAGGTGGCCGTGAAGGTCATGCGGCCCGACACCGGTCTCGAGGAGCTCTTCGCCCTGCGGTTCCGCGACGAGGCGGTTCACTCCGCAGCCCTCTTGCACACCAACATCGCGACGCTGTTCGACTACGGCGAGGACGACGGGCTGGCCTTCCTCGTGATGGAGCTGGTCAAGGGTGAGCCACTGTCCTTGCTGCTCAAGCGACGCGGCCCCCTCGACCCCGTGGAGGTGCGCTCGCTCATCGGGCAGGCCGCCCTAGCACTCGGCGTCGCCCACGAGGCTCGCGTCATCCACCGCGACATCAAGCCCGCGAACATCCTCGTGCGCCCCGACGGCCTCGTGAAGCTCACCGACTTCGGGATCGCGCGGGCGTTGGACTCCGCTGGGCACACGAGGGCCGGGGAGATGCTGGGGACGCCGGACTACCTGAGCCCGGAGCAGGCCCTCGGCGAGACCGCCACGGGCGCGAGCGACCTGTACGCCCTCGGCGTGGTGGCGCACGAGATGCTTTCCGGTCGCAGGCCGTTCGACAAGGGGACACCCATCGCGACGGCCCTCAGCCACGTCAACGAACCGCCGCCGCCGCTGCCCGAGGGCATCCCCGAGGACCTGGCCTCGCTCGTCAACGACTGCCTGGCGAAGAAGCCCAGCGACCGCCCGGCGAACGCCCGCGAGGTCGCCCAGCGGGTGGGCCTCGGCGACCACGAGATGGCCGGGCTGGCCCTCGGCCTCGCCCGCGCGCTCGACACCTGGTCCGAGGACGACTCACCCGACACCGACGGCTCGGTCATCCGGTTCCCCGACCTGGGTGGGCCCACCATGACGATGAAGGCCGAGCTCAGCGGTAGTTAGTGAACTGGATCGCGAAGTCCAGGTCGTCCTTGCCCTTGAGCAGCGCCTGCACGGCCTGGAGGTCGTCGCGCGACTTGGAGGTCACACGCAGCTCGTCGCCCTGGATCTGGGACTTGACGGACTTGGGGCCCTCGTCGCGGATGATCTTGCCGATCTTCTTGGCGTTCTCCTGCGAGATGCCCTCCTTGAGGCCGAGCTCGAGGCGGTACTCCTTGCCGGACAGCTGGGGCCCACGCTCGGGGACGTCGAGGTGCTTGAGCGAGACCTTGCGCTTGACCAGCCAGGTCTGGAAGACGTCGAGGACGGCGTTGGCACGCTCCTCGGTGTTGGCCTTGATGACGACCTTGTCGTCGCCACTGGCCTCGATGGAGGCGCCGACGTTCTTGAAGTCGTAGCGCGTCGACACCTCGCGAGCGGCGCTGTTGAGGGCGTTCGCGACCTCCTGGTGGTCGATCTTGCTGACGATGTCGAACGAGCTGTCGGCCATGGTGGCGTGTCCTTCCGTGGGCCGGCGCCGGCTGCCATCCCGGTGGGGTGGCGCCGGTTTCGGCAATCGTGGCTGTCCTTGCTATCCTTCCACGCGCACCCAGGCAGGTTGCCCGAGCGGCCAATGGGAGTGGACTGTAAATCCATCGCGAAAGCTTCGAAGGTTCGAATCCTTCACCTGCCACCCAGTGCACGAGAGGGCGTCTGACCTGCGTAAACGCGGATCAGATGCCCTCTGTCGTTACCCGGGAGGGGTATGTGGAGCAAGAAGATTTGCGGCCGGAGCGCCAGGCCTCTGACCTGCGGAAACGCGGCGCCTGTTTGGGCGCGCGGGGAATGGGCGGGGAAATGTGGGGTCCGGAGGCCGTGACAGTCGGACTCACGCGCCGCGTGACCTGCGCGGACACGCGGGGTGGGGGTATGTAATCGCGATGGAGTTGCGCACCCTCCCTATTCCGCGCCGATGAGGCGCTTGGCGCGCGCCGCGTCCTGCAGTACCCGCAGCGGCGAAGTGAGGACGGATCCGTGTGCCAACGCCTCGTCAAAGTCGAGCGCGTCCACGAGTAGACGTCTGGCTGGGGTCGGCCGCGAGCCCTCCGACAACTCATTCTCAGAAGTGGGCGGACGCGCAGGTCGGGACCTCTTTTGGAGGTGCGTGCGGCTTCACGTGCTATAGCTCGCCAACGGAGGATCACATGGACTCCCCGCGCTCCTGCCGGCGTCATTGGCCCCTCATCAGCCGTCCAGAGAGGCTGGCTGGGTGTGGCATCGCCGGTTATGTTCTCAGCCCTCGATGACGCGGCGGGCGAGGTCCTGCCAGCCGGCGACGAATCGGTCCACGGCGAACCCTTCCAACTGCACGGCCTCCTCGACGATCACGGACTCCAGGGGTGCCAGAAGGGCCTTCGCGAGGAACTGCACGTCTCCGCGCACGTCCAGCTCGCGCAACAGATGTATGACGTGAAGCGTGGTGAACGATTTGGCGGCGACGGAGCGGCGGCCAGGCTGCCCCGCCGCCTCAATGAGGCGGGCCGCCTGGAGGTTGTACTCCAGGCGAGTGCGGCCGAATGCGACCAGTCGCTCCCAGGGCTCAACGCCGGGACCCAGGGGCGGCGGACCGCTCATCACCAGGGCCTGAAACTGTGCCTCTCCATGGTTGAGAAGTGCCGCCATGAGGCCAGCCCTGCTGGTGAACCGACGGAAGACGGTTCCCTTGCCGACGCCCGCCTCCCGGGCAAGCGCATCCATGGTCACCGACTCGACGCCGTTGTCCTCGACCATCCGGCGGGCGGCCGCGAGCAATGCCTCGCGGTTGCGTGCCGCGTCAGAGCGCTCGGGTCGGGGGCCCTCGAGCAGCGGGAGCGGGTGGCCACTCATGGCCGCAGTGTAGGGGTGGGAATATAAGCGGACCACGGTCCGTTTAGGTCAGTAAAGCCAAACCCTCACACAGCCTTCAGGAGCCCACCATGACCACTAGCGCCGCCACCCGCCTTGTTGTGCTTGTCGGAAGCCTGCGGAAAGACTCGTTCAATCGCCGTGTCGCCGAGGCGGTCGTCGAGCGCGCACCGCAAGGCGTCGAGGTCGTGATCGCTGACGGGCTGGGCGAGATCCCGTTCTACAACCAGGACCTCGACGCCGCGTCCGTCCCGCCTTCTGCCCAGCGGCTGCGGGAGCTGGTGGCTGGTGCCGACGGGGTGTTGGCCGTAACGCCGGAGTACAACGGCACCATGCCAGCGGTATTGAACAACGCAATCGACTGGCTGTCTCGGCCCTACGGGCGCGGCGCAATCACCGGCAAACCGTTCGCGGCGGTAGGCACGACGTCCAGCCAGTACGGCGGTAGGTGGGCGCACGACCACGCTCGTCGGTCGGCAGCCATCGCGGGTGCGGTTGTGCCGGAGCACATCGAGTTCTCGCAAACCACCACGGACGTCGATGTGCTGGGCGATGAGCAGGTCGTCAGCCGCCTGATCGCGGCAGTGGAGGCGCTAGTGGCGGTCGAGCCTCGGGCCCGCGCCGTCGCCTAGCCCCTGCATGGTCGCCACAAGACTCGACGTCGGCACCGCATCACCTAGGCAATTCTGCTTCTCTTGAGGTTGCGGCTACTCCCGCCTGGCCTGCCCGCCGCATAAGAGAAGGAAATGCTGATGAAGTACTCCGTCCTCGGTAAGACAGGTTTGAAGGTGTCCCGGATCTGTCTGGGAACTGCCACTTTCGGGGTGGCTCCCGCCGCGAAAGACGCCGATCGGCTCGTTCGCACTGCGATCGACGTTGGCATCAACTTCGTCGACACCGCCGACGTGTACGGCAACATGCCGGTTTTCGACCGGCCCGGCGCCCCAGCCGCCGCCGATCGTGAACCGGCCGAACAGATCCTCGGCCAGGCCCTCCGCGGCCGCCGCGACGAAATCGTGATTGCTACCAAGTGCAACGGCATCGTCGGACTGAACATCAACGACCGAGGCCTGTCGCGGCGCCACATCTTCCGCCAGGTCGAGACCAGCCTGCGTCGCCTGGAAACGGACTACATCGACCTGTATTACGCCCACGACCCCGATCCGGACACACCGCTGGAGCAGACCCTTGGGGCGTACGACGATCTCATCAGGCAAGGCAAGATCCGCTATGTCGGCTTGTCCAACCATCCCGCCTGGCAGATCATCCAAGCTCTGTGGATCGCTGACGACCGGCGTCATCAGGCGCCCGTTGCCGCTCAGGTGAAGTACAACCTCATCGACCGGGCAGCCGAACGCGAACTCGCACCGGCCTGCGAGCAGTTCGGTCTGTCCCTCGTCCCCTACGCTCCGCTGCATGGCGGGCTGCTAGCTGACCTTGGAGTTCTGGACCGCGAGGTGGCAGGCGACCGACGCTTTTCCGGAGCAGGCTTCACCGCCGCCGAAATCGCTATCGGCCGCGAAGTCGACCGGCTCAGCCGCAACTGGGAGCTGCGGCCGTACCAGGTGTCGTTGGCTTGGTTGCTGTCCCGCCCGGCGGTCGCCTCTGCGATCGTCGGCGCGGAATCCATCGAAGAGCTGCAGGCCAACGCCACCGCAGCCGAAGTCGAGCTCGAACCAGCGCAGCTCGACGCGCTGACCGCACTGACCACTGAGGCGGCACCCTTCCATCATCATGCGGGCGACGGACCTGAGCAGACGCCCCCAGCGGGCTCGGGCACATCCCACTGAGAACGCATTCCGTCGCGACCCCAACGACCCTCGAGCCGCCAGCCGAGGATGCCCCCATCGACCTATTGATGACCGGTGACGAAACGCCAAGGCACTCGCTCAGGCGCGGTACGCACTATCCAGCGGCCGGCTCCATGGAGGGATCATGAACGGCCGTCTGCCACGCCTCGAGCTGTTCGCCGGAAAGTAGCCCGCGGATCACCGTGTCGGCGCAACCAGCGACGCCAGCGATGTTGGCGTTCTGTGAACTCTCGATCTGCAGACTCTCCGTCGCGAGCGGAAATGAGCGCTTGTCGACAGATCGACGGACCGGTTCTGTCAGGAGGTGTCCTGCCTTGCCTCCTACGCGGCCCCCGATGACGATCAAGGCGGGGTTGAAAAGGTTCGTTGCGCCGGCGACAGCGAGGCCGAGTGCTTCGCCGGCCCGGGCCATGATCTGCACGCACGCTTCGTCACCAGCCAGCGCGCCGGCGACGATGTGTTCGTCCCGGATCTGACGTGGCGGCATCCCCTCGAGGAAGGGACTGTCTCCTCTGCGCATCGCGGCGACACCGAACTTGGTTATCGCCCGCCCGCTTGCCAGCGTGCCCAGGCATCCGAAGTTGCCGCACCAGCAGACCAGAGACCGATCGTTGGAGATCGTCATGTGGCCGATTTCACCGGCCACGCCTGAGGCGCCCCGGTAGAGGACTCCGTCGCTGATCAGTCCCGCACCGATTCCGGTGCCCATCTTCAGATAAAGCATGTTTCGACACTCCTGGGTGGACCGCTCGCGCGCCTCACCTGCGGCCATCATGTTGACCTCGTTGTCGACCCATACGGGAACGTCGTACTTGGCTGTGAACCAGTCGGCCACCGAGAAGCCACCCCATCCACCGTCGCGGGTCGTGTCCATAGTCAGGCCGTCGGGCCCAACCGGGCCTAGCACGCCGACACCGATTCCCCGCAGGGGTCCACGGGCTCTGGCCGTGCTGGCCTCAAGCAACCGCGTGAAGACGGCCTCGGCCGCTGCCAGTGCTACGTCCGGACGCGCTCCCAACGGCAACCGGCGATGACGCGCCACAAGGACACTGCCGGAGAGGTCGGTGATCGCTGCCGCCAGGCCGGTGGCGCCGAGCGAGACCGCGAGCACGCTACCCGCGTCGGCAACGAAGTCGAGCCGACCAGGCGGACGGCCTCCTGTGGAGGCGACCGTCGGACCCTCGCGGACAAGGTTCATCGCAATCAGCTGATCGACCCGCTGGATGACGATCTTCCGGCTGAGCCCAGTCACGCGGACAAGGTCGGGTCGGGTGCTCGCGGTGCCCTCGCGGATCAGCCGAAGCACTTGCTCGAGGTGGGTATCGCTCGACGCGACAGGCTCGGTACTGACGGGCCGTTTTGACACGTGTCCTCCGGGTGTGGTCAGGCGTATTCCAAGGTTACATCCCTCGGGGTTACATCCTTTGCGGATAAAACCTTGACTTTTGGCTCTGAGGTACATATGTTCAGCGTCACATGGCGAGTTGGTCACCTACACCGATCGCCCGAATGGAAGCCGACGCAACCCGCACGTCGCGACTCGCACCCTTCCTGGCGCAAGAACAAGGACACCGATGTCTGGTCAGACGATGAAGGTCGCCGTCAACCCGCTGCCTTGGGTGCTCAGCGACGGCCGGTTCCAGCTGAGCCGCGCAGTCGTGGTCGACGCTTTGGCTGACCTGCGTGAGGTGGGTTTCCGCGCGCTACACGCCCAGGTGCCTGACGACATGACGGTCGTGGAGTACCGCCGGACCCTCGCGGACTACGGGTTCGTGCCGGCGCCCGGGTACTTTTCCGAGGACTTCGCGGAAGCGGGTTCTAGGCAGGAGGTCCTTGAGCGGGCCCGCCGTGCCGCCGAAGAACACATCGAGCTCGGGCTCTCGGAGATATTCATCGCGTCCGATATGGCGACGGAGCGGATGGCCCGTCCCGCCGTCGGGCACCTTGCGGATGACCAACGATTGAGGCGTCTCACCGATGGCATGGTGGCGGCCGCCGAGGTCATGCAGGTGGAAGGAGTCACCGCTGCGTTGCACTCGCACGTCGGCTCGTGGGTGGAGACGGAGGAAGAGATCCGGGCGGTCCTCGACTGGTCGGAGGGTTCTGCGTTGGCGTTCGGTCCCGACACAGGCCATCTGTTCTGGGGCGGCGCGGACCCAGCGCGCCTGGTGAAGGCCTATGCGGCGCGGGTGGCTTGCGTCCATATCAAGGACGTTGACGCCGCCGCGGCCGCAGCCGCCCGCGAGCAAGGAGACGACTACCAAACTGCGACCTCCGAGCGGCACGTGTGGTCCGAGCCCGGACGTGGAGACGTCGACCTCGAGGCCGTCATCGCCGCCCTGGATGGCTTCGGCGGGTGGGCGGTCCTCGAGGTGGACGTGCCGAACCTGCCATCGCGGGTTGAGAGCGCCCGTGCCGGCCTGAGCTACTTCGAGGCCAACCCGGCGTTCGAGGTCTCCGCGTCATGACGGGTACCGCCACGCTCGGCGTCGGCTTCCTGGGAAGCGGGCCGGTCACGCAGGCCATCCACCTACCCGCATTGGCGCGGCTGACGGACTTGTTCACCGTGCAGGCGGTGATGGACGTCAGTGAGGCCACCGCCGACGAGGTCGCAGCTCGAGTCGGCGCTCGAGGAACCACGTCGGTCGACGACGTGTTGCAGGACCCCACCGTGGACGTCGTCGCGGTCTGCAGCCCGCACCAGTTCCATGCCGAGCAGGTCATCGCCGCCTGCCGGGCGGGTAAGCGAGCCGTGCTGTGCGAGAAGCCGTTCGCGACCACCACCGACGAAGCGTCACGGATCGCGCAGGTGTCCCAGGAGACCGGGGTGCCGATCATCGTCGGCGCGATGCACACCTACGACCCCGGGTGGGTAGCGTTCACAGAGGCCTGGGGAGCAACCCGAGGAAGTGCGTCTCACATCAGGTGCTCGGTGGTCCTGCCGCCTAACCCTCGCTTCGAGGACTTCGCCACGGAAGTGACCAACCGCCAGCCGCCCCAAGAGTCCTCACCCCCGAACTCGGTCGACGATCGCGCGAACCGACTCCGTGGCGGGATCCTGGGCCTCGCCATCCACGACCTGCCTTTGATCCGTGCGTTCCTGACCACAACGGACGGCATCGTCGTGCACACGGCGCAGACGCTGAGTCCGTTCGGGTATCTGGTCGTCTTCTCCTGTGGCGACCAGGTCGTTGAGCTGCACGCCCACATGTCCGAGAACTGGAGCCCGAACTGGTTGTTGGAGGTGTACGCCGGCGACAGGGTCGGCTCAGTCAACTTCACCCCGTCCTATGTCCAGGCCGGCTCCGCGGAGGCAGCCATCAGCTCAGCAGGCCAACGGGTGCTTTTTGGGCCCAGCGGGCGAAACGGATACGTCGAGCAGTGGCAACACCTGTACGACCTTGCTCGGGGCCAGGCGCCCCGCTATTCCCCGACGGATCTGATAGCCGACCTGACCTTCGCCCTCGATCTCTCCGCGAAGGCAACCAGCGCGTTGGCGAGCAGCCCTGAACCGGCCGGTGCCCGATGACCGCCCTGCGGGTCAACGCCGGAACCGACGACGCTGTCGCCGGCGACATCCTCCCCGTCATCGCCTCCCTGCCCATCTCCTTGGTGGCCGCTGATTCTGAGAATGCGGCCGACCTGTTCGCCGTCCACGGCGGTCCTGGTTGGCTACAGCGAACCGCCGAATGCCTCCTCCACGAGCCGCGTGGATTGCTGATCGTCCAGCCGACGCCTGTCCTGGCGAACCAGGTCCCCGACGTACTTGCCATACCGGTTGTCGTCGACTACCGGTTCGCGGGGAACCCGGCCCTGGCCGCGGCGGCTGAGGTGTTCGTCGGCTGGCCCGCGGACGCGATGATCGAGATCGCGGCAACGGACCACGAAGCGTCAAATTTGGGTGCCACCCTCATCGACCAGCTTGCCACGCTGCGCAGCCTCGGTCAGCCCTTGGGGGACCTCCACCGACTGAGCTGGAACGGCAACGGCTACTACCTGCGCGCTTCGACGACCGCAGGATCCCCGGTACTTCTCAGTGCCCACGTCACCTCCGGCGCTCCGGCCTCCGTTCGAGTTAGGGGACTGGCCGCCACCGCCGCCATCGAGCTGGTCCTGCCGGACCCCGCCACCGCCCGACCCGCTGTGCTCGTCAGCACCACGCCGGGCGGCGCCACCACCATGCCCACCCTGTGGGAGACCTCCCACCGTGCGGCATGGCGCCGACTACACGCCGCCGTCAATGAGGCCCGGCGGACGACCGACCTGGTCGAGCTGCGGGCGGACCTGACCTTGGTCAACAACGTTCTTCCCACGCCATGACCCCTGCCATGACCCAACTGGCTCAACACAATCCACATCCACGAGAGGACCAATCATGACCAACCCGAGCATTCCCAACTTCTCCCGACGCGGCTTTCTCAAGGCCACCGGCGCAGTTGCCGGCCTGGCCCTCGTCCCCGGTTTGGCGGCCTGCGCCGAGTCGAAGACCCAGACCGGCACAGGTGGCGCCGCCGGGACATTGAAGTTCTGGGACATGCCATGGTCCACCGGGACGTACGACAAGGCCTCGCAGGCGCTGGTCGCCGCCTACAAGCCGGCGGAGGGACTGCCGGGCGCGGCGTTGCAACGGATCCAATGGAACAACTTCACCACCACCTTCTCCTCGGCGCTGGCATCCAAGACCGGTCCCGCGGCTAGTTCCGGCGGCGGGTTCCAGGCCTTCCAGTTCGCCGACCAGGGCTACATCGCCATGGCCGACAACCTCATCTCGACGTGGGAGAAGGAAGGCTTCAAGAAGGACTTCCTCCCCGGCACGATCGAGGCGATGAAGACCGACAAGGGCTACGTCGGCGTCCCTTGGCAGTCCGACTACCGGGTGTGGTGGTACCGCAAGTCCCTGTTCGACGACGCCGGCGCGACGATCCCCACAACATGGGATGAGCTGATGACCGCCGGGGCCGCACTGAAGAAGAAGGGCTACTTCGGTTTCGGTTTGGGGGCGGGAGCAGGCAACAGCTTCGGTGTCCAGGGAATCGTCATGATGATGATCAACAACGGCGGCGGCATCTTCTCGCCCGACGGCAAGCTCGACCTGCTCAACGAGCGCAACGTCGAGGCCATCGACTTCGTCGTCGAGCTGGTCAAGGCCGGCATCAGCGACCGCGCCTCAGTCAGCTATTCGGCGGACAATCTCCTTGCCCAGTGGAAGAACAAGAAGAACGCGTTCGGCATTCACACTGCCGGCCTCAACGAGTCGATCGGAGACACCACCGGAGACTTGGTGGTTGCCAGCCCCTTGACAGGTCCGCACGGCGACAAGGCAATCCTGGCGTACGTCAACAGCATCATGATGTACACCAACACCCCGTCCCAGCAGGCGACGGAGGCGTTCGTGTCCTACTACATCAAGAACATGAAGTCTTACTGGCAGCAGGGCGTCATCAGCGCCCTCCCCGTTCTGCAGTCCATCGTCGACCTGCCCGAGTTCCAGAAGGACGAGGCCAAGGCGAAGGTGGTCAAGGAGTACCAGCCGGTTGCCAAGACCTTTGGCGCACGTTCGGACAAGCTGTTCGGCGCGATCGGCCAGGTCGACGGCAGCCAGCCGCTGAACCAGTTCGCCCAAGCGGTCCTTGGCGGGCGAACCGACGCCAAGTCGGCGCTGACGACCCTGCAGCAGGGCCTGTCCAGCATCGTGAAGTCGTGACATGACGTCCACGACCACGGCCGCGTCGACCCGGGAGAGGCGTGCCCCCGGGACGCCGGGCGGGCGACGGTTCAAGCCCGGTACGTGGACCATGTTCTTCCTGGCTCTGCCGTCCATCGTGCTGCTGCTGCTGATCCATGGGTGGCCGCTCATCCAGGCGTTCCGGCAGTCGCTGCACGATGGCACCCTGATCAACCCGGGGCAGTTCGTGGGGCTGCAGAACTACATCGACAACCTGAACAGCCCCACGTTCTGGAAGGCCGCCGGGTTCACCGTGGTCTTCACCGTGGTCGGGGTCTTCGGCAGCTGGGTCATCGGGCTTGCGCTGGCGCTGCTTCTGCGCACCCGCATACCGGCCGGTGGCATCTTCAAGGTGCTGCTGCTGCTGCCTTGGGTCGTGCCAATCGTCGTCTCCTCGACAGCGATCAACTGGCTGGTCGCTACCAGCTCCAGCCCAATTCCCACGCTGTTCGAGAACCTCGGCCTCGCCCCGCCGCTGTTCCTCGCCGATCCGACCTGGGCTCGGATTCTGGTCTGCGTGTTCAAGGTGTGGGTCAGCTTTCCGTTCATGATGTTGATGTCCAGCGCAGCCCTGGCGAGTGTCGACGAGACCGTCTACGAGGCGGCCCGCATGGACGGCGCGAGCAGTTCACAGCAGCTGCGCTGGATCACCTTGCCGATGATCGCCCGGTCCACGTACATCTCGTGGATCCTCATGACGATCTTCTGCGTCAACGACTTCCCGACCATCTTCTTGCTCACCGGCGGCGGCCCGATCGACGCCACCAACTCCCTGGTCGTCCTCGCCTACAGAACCGTCTTCCAGAACCAGCAGGTCGGCCTCGGAGTCGCGGTCGCGTTCATGATGACCGTCGTGCTGGTGTTCATCG
The DNA here is from genome assembly GCF_056403935.1 of Pedococcus sp. P2_E4. Classification (NCBI taxonomy): domain Bacteria; kingdom Bacillati; phylum Actinomycetota; class Actinomycetes; order Micrococcales; family Intrasporangiaceae; genus Pedococcus; species Pedococcus sp. P2_E4. The sequence goes on from NZ_JBFUEO010000017.1 coordinate 12,247, forward strand.
CCACCCTCCTCTACCGGCAGATCCGAAAGGCAGCGATCTGATGGCTATCGTCCACCACACGGCCGAGATCGGTCAGGTCACCGAGAAGCAGCTGCTGACATCAAGGGACAAGGGCACCCGCGGTCAGTGGTGGCGCTTCGTTCTCGTCCTGCTCATCGTGGTCGTTGCTCTGGTACCCATTGCCGTCGTGCTGTTCCTGGCGTTTACCCCAACGGTGACCTCCACCAACAGCGGCGGGTTCACCCTCGAGAACTTCAGCAACGTCTTCGCCAACAGCGACGTCATTCTGTGGTTGCAGAACAGCCTGCTCGTCACTCTCGGCACGGTCGTGGTCTCGGTCGCTGTCGCGGCCCCGGCTGGCTACGTCCTCTCCCGGGGTCGCAGTAGGGCCGTCTCTGGGTACTCCCTCTTGTTGTTCGTCTTCCAGAGCCTGCCCGTGGTCACGTCGGTCATCCCCCTGTTCATCCTGTTTGCCAAACTCGGCCTGATCGACAACCTGTTCGGCGTCACGATCGTCTACGTCGCCTCCGCCATGGCGGTCGCGACCTGGATGATGGCCGCCTACATGGACTCGATCCCCATCTCACTCGAGGAAGCCGCCTGGATCGACGGCGCGTCACTCTTCCGCGGCTTCGCCCAGGTCGTGCTGCGCAACTCCCTGCCCGGCGTCCTGTCCACCGCCATTTTCACCTTCCTTGTCGCCTGGAACGACTACCTCGTGGCCATCGTGTTTCTGCGCTCAGCCGTCGCGTTCACGCTGCCCCTGGGCGTGCAGTCCTTCTTCCAGCAGAACACGACCGACTGGGGCGGAGTCATGGCCATCGCCGTCGTGATGATGATCCCGCCCGTCCTCATCTTCGTGCTGCTCAACAAGTACTTCAGCGTGGGAGGAATCGGCGGCTCACTCGCCGGCCAGTAGCCCGCCCACGCCCACCAGCACCGAAGCGTTACGGATAGGAGAACGCCATGACGCGACCCTTGACCCTGTTCACCGGCCAATGGGCGGACCTGCCGTTCGAGGAGGTATGCCGGCTGGCCTCCTCATGGGGGTACGACGGACTGGAGATCGCCTGCTCCGGAGACCACCTCGACGCCGAACGCGGTGCGGTCGACGACGCCTACATCGCCGAGCGGCAAGAGACCCTCGACAGCTTTGGCCTACGCGTGTACGCGATCTCCGCGCACCTCCAAGGTCAGGCCGTCTGCGACGACCCGATTGACCAACGCCATCAAGGCATCTTGGCTCCTTCCGTCTGGGGTGACGGCGACCCAGAGGGAGTTCGTCGTCGCGCGGCCGAGGCGGTCAAGAATGCGGCACGCACAGCCGCGCGGCTGGGCGTTACCACCGTCGTCGGCTTCACCGGCTCGTCGATCTGGAAGTACGTCGCGATGTTCCCGCCGGCTTCCGCCGCCATGGTCGAGGCGGGCTACGTCGACTTCGCCGCGAGGTGGAACCCAATTCTCGACGTCTTCGACGAGGTCGGCGTCCGGTTCGCACACGAGGTCCACCCCTCCGAGATCGCCTACGACTACTACTCCACCCAGCTCGCCCTCGAGGCAGTCGGCCACCGACCCGCCTTCGGCCTCAACTGGGACCCCTCGCACATGGTGTGGCAGGGCATCGACCCGGTGAACTTCATCTGGGACTTCCGCGACCGGATCTACCACGTCGACTGCAAGGACACCAAGATGCGGACCCCTGACGGCCGCCGCGGCATCCTCGGGTCGCACCTGGCCTGGGCCGACCCCCGCCGCCGATGGGACTTCGTGTCGACCGGGCGCGGCGACGTGGACTGGGCCGACTGCTTCCGCATGCTCACGACCATCGGCTACGACGGACCCATCTCCGTCGAGTGGGAGGACGCCGGCATGGACCGGCTGCAGGGCGCCGCCGAGGCAGTGACCTTCCTGCGCAGCCAGCTGTTCGAGGCGCCCGAGATGTCGTTCGACGCCGCCTTCTCCGCCGCCGCGGGGCTGACGTCATGAGTCGCCCCTTCGCCACGTCAGCCCCGCGTTCGGTCATCGTCGGTACCGGGTTCATGGGCGACGTCCATGCGCGGGCGGTGCGCGCTGCCGGCGGCACGGTAGCAGGGGTTGTCTCGCGCAACGCCGACCAGGCGGCCGCCGCGGCGGCACGGTTCGGCACGGACTCCGCATACACCTCACTCGAGCGGGCACTGACCGACGGCAACGTCGACGTCGTCCACATCTGCACCCCCAACCACACCCATCTGGAACTGGCGCACGAAGTGATCGCCGCGGGCGTGCACGTCATCTGTGAGAAGCCATTGGCCACGAGCGCCTCGGACGCCGAGAGCCTCGAGGCGGCCGCAACCGCGGCTGGCGTGGTCCACGCGATCCCATTCGCGTACCGCTTCTACGGCTCGGTTCGCGAAGCCCGGGCACGTGTCCTCGCCTCCCCGAAGAGCAGCGTCCGGATCATCCACGGCAGCTACCTTCAAGACTGGTTGTCACGTCCCGACGACACGAACTGGCGGGTCGACCCCGCCCTCGGAGGACACTCACGAGCCTTCGGCGACATTGGCGTCCACTGGTGTGACCTGGTCGAGTTCGTGACCGGCCACCGCATCGCGCGGGTCAGTGCGCGACTGTTGGCGTTACCGCGAACAGGAGCCGGGGGATCGGGCACTGAAGACGCCGCAGTCATACAGTTCGTCACCGACCACGGGGCGATCGGTTCGAGCGTCATCAGCCAGATCTCACCCGGTCGCAAGAACCGGCTGTGGTTCTCCATCGACACCGCCGACGCCTCGTACCAGTTCGACCAGGAAGACCCCGACTCACTCTGGATCGGCGGACGGGGACACAACGTGGAACTGCCGCGTGCCGCGGAGGACCAAGTCATCGGCCCCCATTACGACCTGGTCCCTGCAGGGCACCCCCAGGGATACCAAGACTGCTTCACCAACTTCGTCAGAGACGTCCATCGGGCGGTGCGCGGCGAGCGACCCGACGGCCTACCCACCTTCGCGGACGGGCTTCGCGCAGCCGCACTGACCGACGCCGTTCTGGAGTCAGCGCGCACCGGCGCGTGGGTCGAGCCTGCGACGCCCCGGCAGGGGGTCGTCAGTGCCGCGGCCCGGCGCTGATCTTCAGCCCCCATCGAGCCCAAAGGCCGTCCTCGGGCGCCTTCGGAATGTCCCATCCGTCAGTGCCGACCGGAAGCGAGTCAAGTCATGAAAGATCCAACCTTCTCCACAAGCCGGAGCGCCCGCAGGCGCCGGGCGGCTCTTGCCGTCGCAGTCGGCATAGCCGCCACGGGCATCGCACCAGCCCTAGCGTCGGTGCCGCTGGCGCCAGCCGCGCAACCGGCGCGACACACTGCCCTTGGCGACGCCGCATACCAGCGACCCCTCGGAGTCATTGGAAGCGTCCCATGCAGCGTTCACGACTGGCAGCGGTGCGCGGGGGATGCCTCCGCACCTGACACCGTTCCCTTCGCGCTCGGCAACCCGATGGCGCAGCCCGGCCTCGGCATCCCGCTCGGTGGCCTTGGAGCGGGTTCCTTCATGATCAACCAAGCTGGGACCTTCGGTCCGTGGAGCATGGGCGGAGCCACAAACTCCAACTACGAGAAGCGCATCCTTCCTCAGGCTGCCATCCACATCCGCGAACAGCAGCAAGGCCGAACCGCCTCGACGAGGACGCTCGCCGTCAACAGCTCCGAGTTCGGTTCCGTCCTTCCTGCCTGGTCGACCCTAGATGCTGGCAAGGGGACCTACAGCGCGCTCTACCCCTTCGGCCGTATTGAATACACCGACGCTGTGCCCTCCACCTCTGTGTCGACCACATTCTGGTCTCCCATCGTGGCCGGCAACGACGAGTCCTCGTCCCAACCGGTGGCCTACTTCGACGTGCAACTCACGAACAAGACGAGCAAGGCGACGAAGGTATCGACGATGTTCACCTTCCCGAACGCTCCAACCCACGTGGCCAGCACTGTTCAGAACACTCCCAGCCCCGTGTCCAGTGTCCGCACGGGCTACACCAGCCACAAGACAGTCGATCACCGCAACAAGATCACCGGCATCACGCTGGGGGCCTCCAGCCCCGCCAACACCGCAGACTCGCAGAACAGCGAGTGGACCACCGCCGTTCGCAGTGAACCCGGACAGCGAGTCACCTACGCAACTTCCTGGGACGCCGACGGCGACGGCTCCGACATCTACACCCCCTTCAAGGCAACCGGTCACCTCCCCAACGCTGCCCTCGACGACAGCAGCTCCGCCAGCGCCCTCGCAGTCGCGATGAACCTGCCTGCTCATCAGACGCAAACCGTCCACTTCGTCCTGGCCTGGGACTTCCCGCAAATCACTTTCGGTACTGCTGGCGACACAGTCTGGATGCGGCGCTACACCTCCTACTACGGAGCCCGTGAAGACGCACGAAACAACTACATCCCGGGCAGCTATGCCGGCAACCAGGGCTTCGCCATCGCGGCCCGGAACCTCGCCCGCGAAGACAAGGCAGCGAAAGCCGTGGCAGGCTGGTGGAAGCCGGTGGCATTCGACAACACGGTGTCGCCCGCAATCCGCATGGCCGCTCTGAACGAACTCGGACAGCTCCCGTTCAACGGCTCCTTCTGGGAATCCGGCCTCGTCTCCAGTCCACACCTGACCGGCGCACCCCGGATAGGCTCCGCGGTCCCTGGCACCCACCTGTTCCACACGGTCACGGGTGGCGGCTGGGCCGACGCCGGCGAGACCGACGTCGCAGGGCAGATGGCGATCGCCCTGCGCGAGTTGTTCCCCTCCACCGAAGCCGCCTGGGTACGCGCAACCTCCGAGATGGTCACCCAAGACCCGAACGGCCGAGTACCCGGCAGCCCGGGCTTCAACGGCCAGGTCGGCACCTACCTTTGGTGGCACCTGACCGCACCGTGGCTGCTTTGGGAGCACTCCACCAGTCCAGCCGTCCCCGAAACTACCTTCTTCGACCGTCCGGCTAAATACCTGATCCGCTCGTACGGCGCGTATCACAGCTCCGGCAACGACGCACTGTTGCGCGACATCTACCCTGCGATGCTCCGCGCCTGGACGCACGACGTCCAATCTCGCATACCGCAGGGCGACACGCTGCCCACGGAGCCGGCCGCCTTCGCCAGCACCTACGACATCATGGGGCAGTCCGGTGGAGTGCACGGTGTCTACAACTCCGGCCTGTACGTCTTGGCCGCAGACATCATGGCAGCCGCTACAAAGGACGCAAAGCGGCTCGGGATCCCCGCAGCCTCGACGGTGGATCTCGCCGCCCTCGACCACACGCGGGCCACTTCCCGTGCTGCGTATGAGGCGGCCTTCTGGACCGGGAGCTACTACAAGTTCACTGATGCAGGGGCCCGGTCCACGGATGCCTTCGTCGACGTGCTGTGGCCTCAGCACGTGGCAGAGCAGCTCGGCCTGCCGGACATCAATCCGCCTGCACATGTGGCCGCCCACCTGACCAACACCTTCGACCTCATGACGCAGCTGAAGGACTCCACGGGGCACATGCTCGGAGCGCCGAATCTCGTCCCATACGGTGGCAAGCCCTACCCGTTCCTGCTCAACCGGCCGCTGGAACTCGGGTTCCAAGCCGCAGAGGTGTGGACCGGGACGAACTTCGAGCTCGCCGGGACGCTCATCCGGGAAGGCCGACGGCTCGGACGACCCGACCTGGTCGCCGACGGCAACGAGCTCGCGGAGGGTCTGGTGCACCAGATCTACAGCCCCACTGCCGCCGCAGGTGGTGCATACGCCTTCAACACCCCCGAGGCGTGGAACGGCTACGACCCCACCACCTACCGGGCGGCCTACTACGTGCGAGCCCTAGCCGCCTGGGACACGTACGCATCGGCCCGACGCCAGTGACCGCGCAGACCTAACGCTCGTGCACCAAATGAGGACGCAGGGTCAGCCCGTGACCCTGCGTCCTCATCACGTGCGTAAGTCAGCGTCCGTCGACCCCTCTGATGCAGCGTGGTTCCTCCATCCTCGCCAGCCCCGAAAGGCCCACGCCATGCCTTGGTTTGACCTACCCGAGGACCAACTGCGCACGTACCGCACGACCACGGTTGAGCCTGAGGGACTCGACGCGTTTTGGGACGCCCGGATCGACGAGGCGCGGGCAGCGGCCCGGCCGACGACGATGACGCGTCACCGCCCCGAGGTCTATGGAGACCTGCCAGTCTGGGACGTCGAGTTCTCCGGCGCTCGCGGTGACCGCGTACGCGGCTGGTACCTGCGCCCAGCAGGGTCGGGCGACACCCAGCTGCCGCTGGTCATCACCTACATCGGCTACGGAGGTGGGCGCAGCGTCCCGAGCGACCACCTCGCGCTCGCTGCCGTCGGCTTCGCCAACCTCGTCATGGACACGCGTGGGCAAGGCGGTCGCTGGTCAACCGGAGCGACGCCGGACGGGACAGGGACCTTCGCGGAACGAGCCGAGGTCATGACGAGAGGCATCACCCACCCCGAGGACTACTACTACACCCGGCTCTATGTCGACGCCGTTCGTGCAGTCGAGGTCGCCGCTCAGCTACCCGGCGTAGACCCTGATCGCATCGGCGTCACCGGCAGCAGTCAAGGCGGAGCGCTCGCCCTTGCGGCGGCAGCCCTTCTGCCACCAGCAGTGCGGGTCTGCGCGGCAGACGTACCTTTCCTGTGCGACATCCAACGCGCGATCACACTCTCGGACGAGTACCCGTACGGCGAGATTTCCGACTTCCTCGCCATGCACTTCGACCTGGTCCAGGCCGCCCGCGACACGCTGCGTTACATAGACAACGCTCTACTCGCACGCCGCATCACGGCAGACACCACGATAGTTGTGGGCCTGATGGATCGAGTGTGCCCGCCATCAACCGTCTTCGCTGCCTATAACGCCATCACCGCGCGAAAGCGCATAGAGGTCAATCCATTCGGCGTGCACTCTCACAGCAGGCAGCACGACGAAAGCAAGGTTCAATTCCTCCGCGAGCGTCTGGTGGCACCCCAATGAGCGACCAGCCAGATGTCGCCCTTGGCATCGACATCGGGGGCACCGGAACCAAAGGCGGTTTGGTCGACATCTCATCAGGCTCCCTGGTTAGTCAGCGGTACCGGCTTGATACCCCACAACCAGCAACGCCGACCGACGTGTCCGACGTCGTTGCCGCCGTTGCCGCCCGCTTCGACTTCGCCGGCCCTGTAGGCGTCGCTTTCCCCGGCGTCGTCCTCGACGGCGTAGCTCACACCGCCGCCAACCTGGACGACAGCTGGATCGGTTCCTCCTTGCACCAGCTCATCGGTCTCCGGCTGGATGGGCCATCGACCTTTCTGAACGACGCCGACGCCGCCGGCCTCGCCGAAGCTCACTACGGCGCAGCCCGGGGCCAGCAAGGCGTCGTCGTTGTCGTCACCTTCGGCACCGGCATCGGTGTCGCCGTGATCAACAACGGCGAGCTGGTCGCCAACTCTGAACTCGGCCACATTGAGATCGACAACGTTGAGGCCGAACGCCGCGCGGCCGCGTCAGCCCGCGAACGCGACCAGCTGACCTGGGCCGAGTGGGGCGCTCGCGCCGACACCTATCTGAAGGCCCTGGAAAACCTCGTCTGGCCCAACCTGATCATCCTGGGCGGCGGCATCTCCAAGAACCCCGAAAAGTGGCTTCACCACCTCAACCCGCGAACCCCGGTCCGGCTCGCTCAGTCGACCAACAACGCCGGCATCATCGGTGCAGCCGACGCCGCCTGGATGCAGCACCGCGCCGACGCCACGCAGCTGATCCAACACCGCGCCGGGCGCGCCATCCAACCCCCAGCAGAACCATTCCCGTCATGAGCGGGAGGTCTTTGAATGCGGGCTGGAACCCGCCGACCACCGCCTGGGCCGAGATCGGTGACCCCGGCCGACCAGACCCCGGCGGCGCGACTGCTCATAGGACTGCGTGTCGGGTCGCCCGCCCCCACCACATCGTGGCGGATTCCTGGGCCTTCGTGAATGGAGGGCAACCCTCATGACGGACGCCTCAGCCGCGCGCCGAAATTCCCGTGTGTCGAATGTCGAGGTTGAGGGCACCCATGCCAACGGGACTGCGGACCGAAGTGACGCTCCCAGGCCCCCGACCATCAAAGACGTCGCTCGCATGGCGGGGGTGAGTTTCGCGACGGTGTCCCGGGTTATGAATGCCGAACCGCATGTCCGCGAGGAGACCCGGCTGCGGGTGAAGCGCGCCGTCGCGCTGCTCGGCTACGAGAGGAACGAGGCAGCTGCCCAACTTCGTCGCGGCGCCGGGTCATAGGGCTGGCAACAGACTTGGAACCAGGCAACGAACCCGCGTCGATGGCGGCCGTGTGCGACACCAATCGTGGGCGGAGCGCCTCATGCTCAGGGCATGACCTAAGGGTCCGGGTGTGGTCGAAAGTCGACGTCTGATGTCGAGTGTCTGTGGGGAAATCGCGGCTAAATTCGCTGGCGAGCCGAGAAGGTCCAGGCGAGCGGGCGGCATACGCCGGTCTGTAAATCCATCGCGAAAGCTTTGAAGGTTCGGGGCCTTCACCCGCCCCCAGGGCTGACAGAGGGCGCCTGGCCCGCGGCTACGCGGGTCAGGCGCCCTCCTTCGGTACCCGGGTCAGGGGCGGATGGGCGTCACCTTGACGTCGACAGCCTTGGCGGTGCCGCCCACCGCGTAGGCAGCGACACCCGTCGCCGAGGCGGGCGGGTAGATGAGGTCGGTGACAGAGACCTGACCGTCCTCGGCCAGAACCTCGACCGAGCTGCGGTCGAGGTATGCCGTGAAGGTCACCTCGCCGTCGCGCACGCTCACGGGAGCCTCCTCGACGCTGGGGAAGAGGGGGTTGAACGTGACGTTGCCGCTGCGGGTCCGGTCAACGACCAGCGTGCCGTCGCGACGGACCCCGATCCTGGTGCCCACCGCGCCGTCGGCGCTGCGCCGCAGCACGACGCCGGCCTCGGACGCCGAGCCCAGGGCGACGCGGACCTCGACCCGTGCCACGGTCGCGGCGAGCCCGGTCGGCGTCACCCCGGCCGCGAGCGAACGCTCCTTGGCCTGCTGCTTGTCGCGGTTCACGGTCACCGCATCGACTCCGGGGACCGGGGTCTGGCGGAGGCGTGGTCCCGCCTCGGTCGTGACCAGGGACAGCCTGCGGGGCATCGTCATCTGGCCGCGCCACGGGTCGGTGGGCACGTCGCCGGCATACTGCCAGTTGTTCATCCAGCTGATGGTGGTGCGCTGGTTGTCGGGCAGCCCGTTGAAGGTCACGCCGGCGTAGTTGTCGCGTCCGAAGTCGACCCAGCTGGCACGGTCGGTCCCGCTCTTGGCAGGCGCGGAAGCGAGCATGAAGTGGTCGGCGAGGATGTGRCCCCACCCACCGGAGCTGTGGTCGACCACCGTGATCTGCGCGGTCCTGCCCTGCAGGTCGCTGAGGTCCCACGAGGCCCAGTCGAGGGCTTCGCTGTCGGACCCCGTGCTGGACCGGACGGCCTCGCCGCCGACGACGAGGTTGACGGTCGTCTGGGTGTCGCGCGGGCCGGCTGCCATGTCGGAGAACCGGATGTCGTCCACCATGAGGTGTCCCCAGTCACCTCCGCTGTGGTCGTCCCGGACGACGATGCGGGCCTGCTGGCCCACCAAGGCCCTGGCGTCGATGTGGCGCCAGTCCATCTCACCGGAGTTGTTTCCCGTCACCGACCCGACAACCTGCCCGCCCGAGACGAGCTCGACGACGGTCGGGCCACTGGTCCCGGCCGGGTGCGTTCCGCCCGCGATGAGGAGGTTGACGTAACCCTTGGTCACGGTGAACTCAGGCGACACGAAGGTGCCCACGGCGAGGTCACACTTGTCGGGCACGACGCAGGTGTCGAGCACCTTGTCACCCTGGTGGTAGGGCAGGCCTGAGCTGGTCGCGCCGTAGCCGACGAAGTCCCCTGTGGCACTCCACCCGGCGGGCAGGTGCGTCGCGGGGTCGAGGTTCTCGAAGTTGGTGAAGACCTCGCCACCGGGGTCGCCCTGGGTCGCGCCGGCGACAGCCTCGTGGTGGCCGCCGCCGATGAGGAAGTTGAGGTACTTCTGGTTGACCGTGAACTGCGGGGAGGTCAGCTCGCCCTGGGCGCCGTCGAAGTCGATGAAGCTGTTGACGAGGTGCTCGCCCACGTAGCCGGTGACCGGCTGCTGGCCCGGCAGCGAACCGGATGCCGGCTCAGACCCGAAGGCGGTCCCGGTCGGGGTCCACCCGGCATACCCGTTCTCGAATCCCTGCAGGAGCGTCCCGGTGGGAGGCTGGTAGCTCGCGGGCCCGTCCGGCGTGAACGTCGTGCCGTCGAAGTCACCGACGAAGTACTGGGTGCCCGAGCCGCCGGCGATCCCGCCCGGGTTGAGGCTGACGATCATGACCCACTTGACGTTCTCCGGGTCACCGTCGACTGCCAAGGGAAAGAGGTCCGGGCACTCCCAGAGGCCGCCGATGGCGTCGCGGGGGCCGAACTCGGAGAGCCGGGTCCAGTGCTTGAGGTCGGCGGAGCGCCAGATCAGGACCTTGTGCTCGTTGGCGATCACCGACACCATCCGCCACTCCTTGGCGGCCTCGTACCAGAAGACCTTGGGGTCGCGGAACTCGCGCGAGCCGATGTCGATGACCGGGTTGCCCGAGTACTTGGTCCACGTCTGACCGTCGTCCGTCGAGTACGCCAGCGACTGTGCCTGAATGCCCTCGCGACCGCTGGCGGCCGTGTAGGCGCTGGTGTACATCGCCACGAGTGGGGGGTTCGTCACCGTGCCGAAGCCGGAACTGTTGGTCTTGTCGATGACCACCGAGCCGGAGAACACTCCCTCGTTGGCGTCGAACGGGATGGCGACCGGTTGCTCCTTCCAGTGGACGAGGTCGGTGCTCGTCGCGTGCCCCCAGGACATGTTGCCCCAGACATTGCCCAGAGGGTTGTGCTGGAAGAAGAGGTGGTAGACGCCTTTGGAGAACACGAGCCCATTGGGGTCGTTGATCCAGTTTTTCGAGGGGCTGAAGTGGTATGCGGGGCGGTGTTGGGGTGTGTCTGCCGCCGCGGGCGCCACCCCGAGTGCGGCGAGGGCCGCGAGGACCAGCAGGACGACGGCGAGCGGCCGGCGCAAGGGTGAACGAGTACTGACAGACATGGACGAACCTCCGCTATGACAACGTTGTCATTGGCGAGTGTGAGGGTGACTGCCCGGTAGGTCAAGAAATGGGTGTCGCATCGTGGGACGCCTGCAGGGCCGCACGGGGTCGAGGCATCTGTGCGCGCTGCAGTGCCTCGCTGTGAGAAGCGCCGGGCTGTCATAGGCGATCGGGGGAGCTTCAGTTGGGTGGAGCGCCGCCTGCGCCGATCTGGTGTCTGATGGTGTGCCTGACGGGTGCCGACTGGCGTCGAGTCTCCGTGGCGAATTCGCGGCGAGGTTCGCCGGCGAGCGGAAATCTGCAGGTGGGCGGGCGGCATACGTCGGTCCGTAAATCCATCGCGAAAGCCTTGTCTTGCTCGCCGCGGACTCGGATGCCCGAGGGCTACGAGCGGGGCGCGGCGATGGATTGGCGAAGTTGAATCGGCATGTCGATGAGCTGGATTCCCCGGGGGGCATCGGGATCCAGGACCTGTGTCATCGCGCGTCGACCCATCTCTTCATAGGGGAGCTTTGCGGTGGTGAGGCCCGGTCGCATGTAGGAGGCGAGCTCGTCGTCGTCGAAAGAGGCGATGGACACATCATCGGGGACGGTCGCGCCATCTTCCGTCAGCGCCTGGTGCGCGCCGAAGGCGACGCGATCATTGAGACAGATCAAGGCGGTGACCTTCACGCCCGAATCGAGGATGCTCCTGGTGGCGTCGTACCCATTCCAGGGCTCCCACACTTCGAATTCGGCCGTGACGGCAGGCGCAACCCCTGCCTCGTCGAGTGCTTGGTAGATGCCCGCGAACCGGCTGCCGATGGTGGCCGAGATGATGGGGCTGGCGATGGCCTTCGGGGCGTATCCGACGATCCCAATTCCGTGGCGGTGGCCGGCGTCCAGCAGCTGCCGGGTCACCCGGTAGCCCGCCTCTTGCTCCGCCGGTAGGACGGCTGAGTGAGCACTGGTGCTGGTGGCGTTTGCAGTGACCGCGCGGAGGCCTTCGGGGAGGTCCGGCAGCTCAAGCAGCCGTGCGGTGAGCGAGCCGAAGACGATTCCATCGACCTGGCGGTCGATCATGAACTCCAGGGCCTTCTCCAACTGGAGGGGGTGGTTTCCCGTCTCCGCGATCAGAACCCCGTGGTCGCGCTCGTCGGCAACGTCGAGCAGCCCCCGGATCATGGCCGAGGCGAACCGCGTGATGGTCACCTCGTCGGAGATGAAGCCGACCGTGTGCGTCTTGCCGATCCTCAGGGACCGCGCGGCGGGGTTGGGCCGGTAGTTCAGCTCGCGCGCCGCCGCCTGAATCCGCTCCATGGCATCCGCGGATAGCCGCGACCCGGGACGGTTGTTGAGCACCAGGCTGACAGCGGTTTTTGACATCCCGGACTTGGCTGCGACATCAGCGAGGGTGACGCGCTTGGGCATCCGCTACTCCCTCCTGGCTGTGACGCGCTCGGCCACGTAGGGCTGATCCTATCCACAGGGACCAGTACTCAGTCACGAAGTTGCACTTGAAAAGGTTTTAGCAAGCCCTTGTGGTGTCATCTCGACGCTGCTAGCCTGCAGTCTGCTGAATCAATTTAGCACTCGAAGGGCCCTCCCACCCCAGGGGTCCCTCGGCAGCCCCAACGACGAGGCCGTGGCCCGCACTTTCGTCGCTGAGGCCCGGCCTTGAAACGTCGGTCATCACACGATGGAGTCGGCACGACCGTGCGCACGGGCACTGACCCAGACAACCAACGGAGCCCGTCATCCCGGCTCTGTATCCCTATCTGCACATCCTCATCTGCACCTGGATCCCTCGGAGGACTTCCGTGAAGCTCAACCCAACCCAACGCATCGTCGTCGGCCTGCTTGTCGCCGCCCTACCCCTGTCACTCACCGCCTGCGCCAAGGGCGGCAGCTCCGGCGGTGGCGGCAACGGCGAACTCGCCATGTGGACCCACAACGCCGGAAACAAGGAAGAGCTCGCCGCGATCACCAAGATCGTCGACGACTACAACGCCAGCCAGACCAAGTACAAGGTGAAGATCCAGGCCTTCCCACAGGACTCCTACAACCAGTCCGTCGTCGCCGCGGCCGCGTCGAAGAAGCTGCCCTGCATCCTGGACATCGACGGCCCCAACGTCCCCAACTGGGCATGGGCCGGCTACCTCGCCCCCCTCGAAGGCCTGGACAGCACGCTCTCCAAGTTCCTGCCCAGCGTGCTCGGCAAGTACAACGGTAAGACCTACTCCTACGGGTACTACGACGTGGCCCTCGTGATGGTCACCCGCAAGACGATCCTCGAGAAGAACGGCATCCGGGTCCCCACCATCGACCAGCCCTGGACCAAGGATGAGTTCACGGCCGCACTCCAGAAGCTCAAGGCATCGGGGAAGTACCAGAACCCCCTCGACATCGCGACGAGCTTCACCGGTGAGTGGTGGCCGTACGCCTACTCGCCGATGCTGCAGAGCTTCGGCGGTGACCTCGTCAACCGGACCGACTACAAGTCGGCGGACGGGACCCTGAACGGTGACAAGGCGGTTGAGTGGGCCAAGTGGTTCCGCGGCCTGGTCACCGACGGACTGGTGCCCCTCAAGTCAGGCGCCGACCCGGCCAAGGACTTCGTCAACGGCAAGACCGCCATTCTCTACAACGGCACCTGGACAGCGACGGACACCCGCAAGGCATTCGGCGCTGACACCCTGTTCCTGCCGCCGCCGGACCTCGGCAACGGCCCCAAGATCGGGGGCGGCTCGTGGCAGTGGGGCGTTTCGACCGGCTGCGCCGAGAAGGCCGGCGCGCAGGACTACATGAAGTTCGCCGCCCAGGACAAGTACGTCGCGTCAGTGGCGGCGGGAACCAAGAACATCCCGGCGACGGATGCAGCCGCCGCCACCGTGCCCGGCTACCAGGCTGGCGGTGAGAACGACGTCTTCCGTCAGTACGCCAAGAAGTTTGCGGTGCTGCGTCCCATCACCCCCGGCTACCCGTTCATCGCGACGGAGTTCACCAAGACTGCCCAGGACATCCTGACCGGTGCCGACCCCAAGAAGGCGCTCGACCAGGCCGTCAAGGACATCGACGCCAACCAGAAGGGCAACGGCTACTTCAAGTGAGGCCGTGACAGGACGCGGTATGCCGCGGCGAGTGTTCCACCCGCGGCATACCGACTTGACGACCTGACCTCACAACCTCGGCCTGACATCAAACCGAACGTGCGTGACCCGTTGTGCACATCAAAGGAGACGGACAATGACGACCATCTCGACGCCTCGAGCCGACAAGCGCGGGAAGCCGGTCACGACCGGCAAGCGCGGGAGGCCAACCGCGACCGGCAAGCCTCGACGGCCCGGGCAGGCGACCGGCACCGCAGTGCTCATGCTGGTGCCCGCTGCTGTCCTGTTGATCACCTTCCTGCTGATCCCGATCGGCCTCACCTTCATCCTCGCCTTCACCGACGCGAGACTGATCTCTCCCAGGCCCGCCCAGTTCACCGGCCTGGACAACCTCACCCGGCTCTTCAGCGATGAGACCTTCTGGAAGTCGCTGCGCAACACGATCGTCTTCGCCATCGTCATCGTGCCGTTGCAGTCCGCCTGCGCCCTCGGGCTGGCCTTGCTCGTCAACGTCAAGATGCGCGGAGTCAACTTCTTCCGGACTGTGTACTTCCTTCCGGTCGTCACCTCCATGGTGGTCGTGTCGATGCTGTGGCTGTTCCTCTACCAGAAGAACGGCCTCATCAACCAAGCACTGTCGAACTTCGGGATCGCCRGGCCCGACTGGCTGGGCGACCCGCACACCGCGCTTATCGCCATCATCCTCATGTCCGCCTGGCAGGCCATGGGCTTCCACATGGTCATCTGGCTCTCCGGCCTCCAGACGATCCCGGGCGACCTGTACGAGGCCGCCGACCTGGACGGCGCCGGAACGTGGCAGAAGTTCCGCTACGTGACCTGGCCGGGACTTCGGGCAACCCGGACCTTCATCCTGATCACCATCACCATCTCGGCGTTCTCGCTGTTCACCCAGGTCAACATCATGACCGAAGGGGGACCCTTGGACTCGACCTCCACGCTGGTGCTCATGGCGGTCCGGACCGGGTTCCAGCAGCAACAGACGGGCTATGCCTCCGCGATCTCGCTGGCCTTCTTCGTGCTCGTCCTCGCAGTCACTCTTGTCAACCGATACCTCACCCGTGAGAAGGCCTGACCATGACCGCCCTGCCCCACGTCGCCGAGACGGCGGCCCCCGCAACCCACCGCCCCGACCAGGGCCCCAGCCGGATCAGCGTCGCTCTGGGGGTCATCCTTCGGGTCGCCCTGTGCCTGGTGTTCGGTTTGCCCCTGCTGTTCATGATCATCTCCAGCTTCAAACCCGACACCCAGATCTTCGCCGACCTCACCGGACCTGAGGCGTTCCTGCCCGTCGGTGACCTGTCCTTGGACAACTACACGGGAGTCTTCAACCGGGTCCCGTTCGCGCAGTTCATGATGAACTCGATCCTCATCACGGTCGTCACCGTGGTGCTCGGGCTCATCGTCAACTCGATGGCGGCCTTCTCACTGGCCCGGATCAAGTTCCGCGGCGGATCTTTCGTCCTCGGGATCATCCTCGCCACCCTCATCGTTCCGTTCGAGACCCTGGCCCTGCCCTTGCTGTGGTGGTCCAACAAGCTGCCCTTCTTCGGACCGGGCGGCTTCAGCCAAGGGTGGTTGGACACCTACCAGGTGCAGATCGTCCCGTTCATCGCCAACGCCTTCTCGATGTTCCTCTTCTACCAATACTTCGACAGCATCCCCAAAGAGCTGGACGAGGCTGCCATGGTCGACGGGGCGAGCTGGTTCCGCATCTACCGCAGCATCATCATGCCGCTGTCAGGCCCAGCCATCGCCACGGTCGCGATCCTGACGTTCCTGCCGATGTGGAACCAGTACTTGTGGCCGCTGATGTCCGTTCAGTCCGAGGAACTTCGCCCGGTGATGGTCGGCATCGGCTACTTCAAACAGCTCAACGTCGCCTGGGGCCAGATCATGGCGTACGCAACCATGATCACCGTTCCGGTGCTGATCCTGTTCATCGCCTTCCAGCGATCGTTCATCAACTCGATCGCATCCTCCGGCGTCAAGGGCTGAGAGCTTGGTGCTCCAACTTCCCAAGACAAGCGGGTGGTGCTTCTGGCTCGACGACGACGGCCAGAAGCACCACCCGTCCTTCCTCAGCGCCCGCGTCAGCTGCGCAAGCCAAACCTTCTTTCGCGCCCGTTCCAACTCACTATCCAGCGGAGTCAGCCCATGAGCCACGCAAAGAATGGGCGACCAGCCTTTCACTTCACACCCCGACAGGGTTGGCTCAACGACCCCCATGGAGTCGTCTTCCACGACGGGAGATACCACCTGTTCCACCAAGCCCTTCCCGAGCGGGTGTCATGGAGTCCCGAGATCAGCTGGGGGCACGCCACAAGCCTCGACCTGATGAACTGGGTCCCGGAGGCGACCGCGCTCGAGCCTGCCCCCGATGAGACCGGATGTTGGACGGGAACCCTCTGCCTCCTCCCAGACGGGCAGCCGCTGATCCTGTACACCTCGGCCCGGGAACCACATCTTGATCTTGCGGACGTGCGAGCCGCAGCTCCCGCAGACTCCACGTGGCAAACGTGGACGAACGGGGAACGCGTCGCCCTTCCTCTCGATGTGAAGACGCGCAAGCGGATCACCGTCTTCCGTGACCCGTCAGTGCGGCGAGAGAATGATCGTTGGCGAATGGTGGTGGGCGCTGGATATGACGACGGGCGCCCCGCAGTCCTCAGCTGGGTGTCCAAGGACCTGACCACCTGGGCCTTCGATGGCGAGCTCGCGGTCGGAGTCCTCAGAAACGACGGACCCTGGCTCGGCACCGCGTGGGAATGTCCCCACCTGGTCAGGGTGGACGGGCATGACGTCCTCTTCGTCGGCTCTTGGAAGGACGGCATCACCGGCGAAGTACTCGCTGCCGTCGGAGAGCTTCAGGACGGCCGGTTCGAGAGCACCGAATGGACGCAGATTACGCACGGAGGAGGCCACTACGCCGCGACAGCGTTCCTCGACGCCGACAACCTCCCGTGCGCCATCTTCTGGATCCGGGGAGTAGCCGACCTGGAGGCCGGCTGGTCGGGCGCCCTCAGCATCCCCTACCGGCTCTCGGTCGTCGACGGTGCGCTGCACCTTCGACCGCACCCCAACGCGATGAACGCATTCCCAACCAACGGCGCCGACCCGAACGTCCAGCTGCTCGAGGTTGACGAGATCGACGGCTTCCACCACAACGGCATCGACGTGACGTCCGGTCGCGACGAGCTCGTGGTCAGCATCGGCTCGACACACCTGCGCATCCCATCAGTGCGCGGCAGGCCTGCTGAGAACCTGACCGTCATCGTCGACGGTCCTGTTCTGGAGGTCTGCACGGGAACCTCAATCGCCGGAGCGCAACTGCCCGTGCCGGCAGCCGTGCCCGTGTCCCCGACCAAACTTGGCGGCATATCGTGACACCGCAGATAGACCCTCAGGCTGGTACCGAGCCACTACAGCCAACCTCGGACGAGGGCTGCGCCGTGGCGCGAGCGCGGCCCGAAGACCGCCAGGCGCCGGGCCCGCCGACGGTCAAGGATGTGGCGCGAATCGCTGGAGTCAGCACTGCGACGGTGTCGCGGGTCGTGAATCAAAACGCCCACGTCAGCGAAGCCGCCCGGACCGCTGTGCTTCACGCGATCACGGCGCTCGGGTACGAACGCAACGAGGCGGCAGCATCGATCCGGCGCACCCGTGCCTAGCGACGCTTAGTCCGCGGGGACTCGGCTCAATGCATTGGGATGTTCGTTCGGCGGCAGCGAAACAACGAAGGAGACATTGGTGTTTCGACTCCCGGACTCATGGGTGTGGGACTTCTGGCTCGTCGACGACGGCCAGAAGTACCACATGTTCTTCCTCTTCGCCTCGAGGGCGTTGCAGGATCCAGACGCCAGGCATGACCGAGCCTCCATCGGGCATGCCGTGTCGGAGGACCTCCGCAGCTGGATACGAGTTGAGGATGCGCTCGTGCGCAGCGACGCACCAGCATTCGATGACCTCGCCACCTGGACCGGGTCGGTCGTCAGGCATCCAGACGGTCGGTGGTTCATGTTCTACACCGGCGCCACGCGCGCCCCCGCCAGCAGCAACATCCAAACCATCGGCTTCGCCACCAGTACCGATCTGATCCACTGGGACAAGGGCACGGGTCCCGTCCTGGCAACGGATGACCGATGGTACGAGAAGCTTGCCGACGGGCGTTGGCACGACGAGGCATTCCGCGACCCCTGGGTGTTTCCGGACCCGGAGGGTTGCGGATGGCACATGCTGATCACGGCTCGGGCGGTCTCCGGTCCGCCGGACAACTTCGATCGAGGCGTCATCGGCCACGGTTGGTCCGCGGACCTCACAGGGTGGGAGCTGCGTGGCCCGCTCACAGAGCCGGGCCAGGGCTTCGGCCAACTAGAAGTCCTCAACCTCCTGGACTTCGATGGCGCTCACTTCGTCACGTTCAGCTGCTTGGCACAGGACGCCGCACAGTGGCGCCGCGCGACGGGCACCACGGGGGGAGTGTGGGCAGCAAGGGCCGAAACACCGTTGGGTCCGTACGACATCGAAGGTGCACAGTTGCTGACCACCGATGAGCTGTACGTCGGCCGGTTCATTCGCGACCGAACCTCCGGCGACATGATGTTCCTCGCGTTCATCAACCGAGTCGACGATGTCTTCATCGGCACCGTCACTGACCCGATGAAGTGCGTGCTGAAGGACGGACGCATTTGGTTCGTCGACAGCTACGGCGCCCATCACGAGAAGCACCCACCGCCAACTGGCTCCTAGCCAACAGCCCTGGCGGCGGAATGGCGCACGCCGATGGGGCGAATGTGCCAAGACCGTTCTTGGCGACCCGGGTGCCCCAGGGAGTCGCAGGGGACCCATGGCACGCGCGAGTCTGGTCCTCGATCCAACGTTGGCCGACTGGGTTGCCGGCGAGTGTCTGTGGGGAAGTCGCGGCGAAGTGCGCGCGCGAGCCGTGAAGGCAGGTGAGCGGGCGGCATACGGCGGGCTGCAAATCCATCGCGAGAGCTTCGAAGGTTCGAATCCTTCACCTGCCACCCTGTGCAACGAGAGGCCTCCGGCCAGCGACAACGCTGGCTGGGGGCCCTCTGCTCGTACCCGCCGGGGGGACCTGCGCCTAGGGTCGGGGAAACGGGTGCGACCCGTGGAGGGATGGAGCCATGTGCCACTACTGCGGGTGTCGAGAGATGCCTCTGATCAGGGACTACATTGCCGAGCACGAGCGGGCGACCAACCTGGGTGGCGACGCGGTGCGCGCCATCGACCGCGGTGAGCTGGCCGAGGCGCGTGCGCTGCTGGGTGCCATGGGCGCCGAGCTGCGGTCCCACTGGCAGGGCGAGGAGAACGGTCTGTTCGCCGTGATGGGTCGCGACCCCTTGGTGGCGGAGCACATCGGTCCATTGGTGCGGGAGCACCGCGAGCTGGAGGACCTGCTTGTCAGGGTGGACCTTTCAGACCTGGCCGACCAGGAACGCGTTCGGGCTGCGGTCTTCGAGCTGCACGAACACATCTCGAAGGAGGAGGACGGCCTCTTCCCTGCGTCGCTCATCGCGCTGGGAGGCGCCGAGTGGGACGCCTCGATGCTGGCGTGGCATGAGGCTCACCCGGGTCAGAGCATGATCGGGCAGTGATGCCCGGTTGGTGCAGGGCCAGCCGCCCGACCCCCTGGGTCAGTGCCCAGGCAGGCAGCCGGGTGTCAACCGTTCTTCTTGCCCACGCTCAGGAGGATCGCGGAGTCTTCGTCGGCCTCGAGGGCGTGTCTGGCATCGGGCACGACCAGCAGGTCCCCCGGTGACCCGCTCCACGACGTGTCCCCTGAGACGAGCCTGACGTGCCCATGCAGGACCTGGACCGTCGCCTCGCCCGGATTCTCGTGCTCGTCGAGGGCGCTGCCGGCGCGGAGGGCGATGAGGGTCTGGCGAAGGACGTGATGGTGACCTCCGAACACGGTCTGTGCACTCCGTCCGCTGGTGGCCGCCCGCGCGAGCTCGAGGTGGTGTCGCGTCAGGTCGTTGAGGGACTCGTTCTGCATCGTCTTCATCTCCAGGGTTGTGGTTCAGGTGGCCGGGCAGAGGGCCCTCAGCCGACACGGGTCCAGCCGCGACGGGGCCGGTGACTGCCGAGCTCGGTGTCGTCGCGACTGCGGTAGACGATGTAGGGACGAGTCAGGTAGCCGACCGGCGCGCTGAACACGTGCACCAGCCTGGTGAAGGGCCACAGGGCGAACAGCCCGAAAGCGACCAGCGCGTGCAGCTGGAATCCCAGCGGAGCGTCCGCCATCAGGGACGCGTCGGGGTGGAAGGCGAGGAACGAGCGGTACCAGACGGACACGCCCTCGCGGTAGTTGTACTCGCCGCCGATCGTCATGATCGACCCCGCGATGGTGTTCCACATTCCCAGCACGATCACGACGCCGAGGAAGGCGTACATCACCTTGTCCATCCGTGTGGTCGCGGAGAAGACGGGGCCGACGGTGCGTCGTCGGTAGACCAGGATCGCCATCCCGACCACCGCCATGAAGCCGGCCAACAGGCCACCGGTGACGGCCACCACGTGGTAAGCGTGCTCATCGATACCGGCCCAGTCCGTCCACGCCTGCGGCACCAACAGACCGATGATGTGGCCGCCGACGACTCCGAGCATCCCGAAGTGGAAGAGCGGGCTCCCGATCCGCAGCAGGCGGTTCTCGTAGAGCTGGGACGACCGGGTCGTCCACCCGAACTTGTCGTAGCGGTAGCGCCACAGGTGACCGACCACGAACGTCGTGAGGCAGAGGTAGGGGAGGATGACGAAGAGGAACTCGTTCATGTGCGGGCTCCCGGAAACGACGGCATGGGCAGCGCGATGGATGCCGTGGCAGCAGGGGTGTCCGCGCCGGGGCTGAACTGCGGGCTGGCAAACGGCGCGAGGCCGACCTCCTCCTCGGGCGGGCCTTCGGCAGCGAGGCGCCGGACGGCGTCACGCTCGTCACCACGAAGCGGCGGCAGCGTGGCGGTGACTGCATCGAGGAGGTTTGCCCACGGTGAGGACAGGTCCCGCAGCGAGAGTCGCAGGAGCTCCAGCCCGGCGCGGTGGTCAAGGATGAGGTCGCGCCCGACGGCCTGGTCGACGGTGGCGGCGAACTCGAGCACGACGCAGAGGTGGTCGGGCAGCTCGGCGTCGTCCAGTTCGAACCCGGTGCGCAGGTAGGCCTGCTTGAAGCGCAGCAGCGCCATGCCACGCTTGCGCGTGTCGCCGTGGGCGAAGTAGGTCAGGAACAGGTTGCAGCGGCGCCGGGTGTCGAAGGTCTCGACGTAGTCCGCCTGGAGCTCAGGCAAGGGGGTGCCCTCGAGGTGGTCGAGGAAGACCCGGATGGAGCTCCCGATGGCATGCGGCAGACCGCGGGATGCGGACCTGAGAAGGTCGGCCCGGGCAAGCAGCTTCTCGTCCGGGTAGTCGAGGAGCAACGAGACCGACTGCCACACGACGGTCAGGCTGTCGCTGGGCAGGGTCGGTCTGGGTCGGCGGCTGCTCACGAGTCCGACCCCGTCGGCGGGAACATCCCTGGCGGTGAGCCCTTGCCATCCCAGTTGAGCAGGTTGACACGGCCCTTGGTGTTGCTCGGTCCGGCCAACGAGTCGGAGGTCTGTCGGTCCTGCAGCATCTGGAAGTTCTCGACCGCGATCGGCGTCGGGATCCCCGACCCCTCGCCGAACAGGTCCTGCTGACCGCCGCCGTACTCCGACACCGAACACTCGGTGGACAGCTCTTCCAGGGAGTGGGCTTGCTCGGCGTGCGCTGGCGGGATCACATACCGCTCGTCGTACTTCGCGATCGCGAGAAGGCGGTACATGTCATACATCTCCTCCTCGCTCATCCCGACCGCGGCCGGGATCGAGCCGTCCGGGTCGCGGCCCATGTTGATGTCGCGCATGTAGCAGCGCATCGCGGCGAGCTTCTTGAGCACGGCGTCGACCGGTGCGACGTCGCCGGCCGTGAACAGCTCGGCGAGGTACTCGACCGGGATCCGCAGGGCGTCGATCGCTGCGAAGAGGTTGCTCTTGTCCTCGGCGTCCTCCCCGGTTTCCGCGACGACGTCGACGACGGGGGAGAGCGGTGGGATGTACCAGACCATGGGCATGGTGCGGTACTCCGGGTGGAGCGGCAACGCGACCTTGAACGTGTTGATCAGGGCGTGGATCGGCGAGCGCTGGGCCGCGTCGATCCAGTCGCGGGCGATCCCGGCCTTCTCCGCCTCACGGATCACCTCGGGGTCGTACGGATCCAGGAAGACGTCACGCTGGGCCTCGTAGAGCCCCTGGTCGTCGGTGGTGGAAGCCGCGGCGAGGACCTTGTCCGCGTCGTACAGCATCAGACCGATGTAGCGCAGTCGACCCACGCACGTCTCGGCGCACACGGTGGGCAGGCCGACCTCGATGCGCGGGAAGCAGAACGTGCACTTCTCGGCCTTGCCGGTGCGGTGGTTGAAGTAGATCTTCTTGTAGGGGCAGCCCGAGACGCACTTGCGCCAGCCGCGGCACTTGTCCTGGTCGACCAAGACGATTCCGTCTTCCTCCCGCTTGTAAATCGCACCGCTGGGGCACGAGGCGGCGCACGACGGGTTGAGGCAGTGCTCGCAGATCCGCGGCAGGTAGAACATGAAGGTCTGCTCGAACTCGAACTTCACCTTGTCGGCGATCTTCTTGAGCATCGGGTCGCGGTGCGCGGTCTCGGTGGAGCCGCCGAGGTCGTCGTCCCAGTTGGCCGACCACTCGATCTTCATGTTCTTGCCACTGATCAGCGACTTGGGTCGTGCGACGGGGGTGTGCTCCTGGGCTGGTGCGTCGGTGAGTGTGGAGTAGTCGTACGTCCACGGTTCGTAGTACTCGCCGATCGAGGGGAGGATCGGGTTGGAGAAGATCGTCGTGAGGTTCTTCAGGCGTCCACCTGCCTTGAGCTTCATGCGGCCCCTCTTGGTGAGCTCCCAGCCTCCCTTCCACTTCTCCTGGTCCTCGTAGGTCCGCGGGTAGCCGAGCCCCGGCCGGGTCTCGACGTTGTTGAACCAGATGTACTCGGTGCCCGAGCGGTTGGTCCACGCCTGCTTGCAGGTCACCGAGCAGGTGTGGCACCCGATGCACTTGTCGAGGTTCATGACCATCGCCATCTGGGCCATGACCTTCATCAGTACGTCACGTCCTGGCTGCGCTTGCGGATGATGGTGACCTCGTCACGTTGGTTGCCGGTGGGGCCGAGATAGTTGAACGCGAAGGTCAGCTGGGCGTAGCCGCCGATCAGGTGGGACGGCTTCACGAGCAGCCGGGTGAGTGAGTTGTGTATGCCGCCGCGCTTGCCGGACGTCTCGGCGAGCGGGACGTCGATCAGCCGGTCCTGGGCGTGGTACATGTACACCGTTCCCTCGGGCATCCGGTGCGAGACGATCGCCCGCGCCACGACGACGCCGTTGCGGTTGACGGCCTCGATCCAGTCGTTGTCCTTGATGCCGACCTTGGCCGCGTCGCGGTCGCTCATCCAGATGTTCTGGCCGCCGCGCGAGAGCGAGAGCATGAACAGGTTGTCCTGGTACTCCGAGTGGATCGACCACTTGTTGTGTGGCGTGAGGTACCGCACGGTCAGTCCTTCGACCTGGCCGGCCGAGCCGTCCGACACGGTGCCAAGGGCCGGCTCCGCGAACAGCGCGGCCATGTTGAGTGGAGGCCGGTAGACGGGAAGTCCTTCGCCGAGCTCGGTCATCCAGTCGTGGTCGAGGTAGAAGTGCATCCGCCCCGTCAGGGTGTGCCAGGGCTTCTTGCGCTCCACGTTGATGGTGAAGGGGGAGTAGCGCCGCCCACCAGTCTCGGAGCCCGACCACTCGGGCGACGTGATCACCGGCACGGGCGGTCCCTGGGTGTCGGCGAAGGTGATCTGCTTGCCCTCGTGCTCCTCGGCCAGGTCGGCGAGCTGGACTCCGGTGCGCTTCTCGAGGGTCTTGAAGCCCTGGGTGGCCAGGTGCCCGTTGGTGGTTCCGGACATCGCGAGGATCGCCTCGCAGACGTTGACGTCCTTCTTCAGCGAGGGGCGACCGTCGGCCACGCCACCTCGGACGGCGCCGTTCTTGGCGCGGAGGTAGTCCACCTGCTTGCTCAGCTCGAAGGTGACGCCCTTGGTGGTCGCGCCGAGGGTGTCCACGAGTGGGCCGAGTGCGTTCATCTTGGCGGCGACGGCGCCGTAGTCACGTTCGACCTCGACGAGCTTGGGCATGGTGACGCCGGGGATGGGTTCGCACTCGCCCTTCTTCCAGTCGCGGACCACACCGTGCGGGTTGGCCAGTGCATCAGGTGTGTCGTGGGTGAGGGGCACCGCGACGACGTCCTTGCGCACACCGAGGTGGGTGGCCGCGAGCTCACTGAACTTCTCCGCGATCGTCTGCCAGGCGTCCCAGTCGGTGCGGGTCTGCCACGGCGGCGCGATGGCGGGGTTGAAGGAGTGCACGAAGGGGTGCATGTCCGTGGTGTTGAGGTCGCGCTTCTCGTACCACGTCGCCGCCGGGAGGACCACGTCGGAGAAGATCGTGGTGCTGGTCTGCCGGAAGTCGATCGTCATCAGCAGGTCGAGCTTGCCTTCGGGTGCCTTGCTGCGCCACGTCACGTCGACGGGCCGCTGTCCCTCTGGCGTCTCGGTGGCGCGCACCGAGGAGTCGGTGCCGAGCAGGTGCTTGAGGAAGTACTCGTTGCCCTTGCCCGAGGACCCGAGCAGGTTGGCCCGCCAGATCGACAGGATCCGCGGGTAGTTGGCCGGCGCATCGGGGTCCTCGCCAGCGAAGTCGAGGTTGCCGGACTTGAGCTGGTCGACCACGTACTCGCCGACCGGCTGGCCGGCGGCGGCAGCGTCGTCGCTGAGGTCGAGCGGGTTGCGGTCGAAGGTGGGGTAGGACGGCATCCAGCCCATCCGGGCGCTCTGGGCTATGACGTCGGCAGTGGACCTGCCCGCGAGCTGGCCCTTGCCCGTGGTGGCCGAAAGGGAGTCTGCCCCGAACTGGTCGTAGCGGAACTGGTTGGTGTGCAGGTACCAGTAGGCGGTCTGGATCATGTTGCGGGGCGGGCGGTTCCAGTCGAGTGCGTTGGCGATCTGTGTGTAGCCGGTGATCGGGCGGACCTTCTCCTGACCGACGTAGTGTGCCCAGCCGCCGCCGTTGACACCCTGGCAGCCGGTGAGGTTGGTGAGGGTGAGAAAGGCGCGGTAGATCGTGTCCGAGTGGAACCAGTGGTTGGTGCCCGCACCCATGACGATCATCGACCGGCCGTTGGACTCCTCGGCGTTCTGGGCGAACTCGCGTCCGATCCGGGCAGCCGTGGCGGCGGGCACTCCCGTGATCGCCTCTTGCCAGGCGGGGGTGTACGGCGCCTCTGCGTCGTCGTACCCCTTGTTGTCCCCTGTCGGCCAGACCCCGGGCAGGGGCTGGCCGTCGTGCGACCGGCCGACGCCGTACTGGGCCAGGAGGAGGTCGAAGACGGTGGTGACGAGGTGGCCGTCGACCCGACGCACGGGCACGCCTCGGGGCAGGTCGGCGGCCGCGCCGTCGGGGGTGTCGAAGCGCGGCATACGCACGACGACCGACTCGGTCGCGGTGTCCAGGAGGGACAGGACCGGGTCGGTGTCGGCGAGGTCGAGATTCCACTTGCCCACGCCGGCCTCGCCGTAGCGGTGACCGAGGGATCCGTTGGGGACGACGGCCTCGCCGGTGGTGGAGTCGATGAGCACGGTCTTGAAGGCGGCGTTCTCGTCGGCCGCGTGGTCCGGGAGGTCGGCGGCGGTGAGGAACTTGCCTGCCGTGAACTCACCGCCGACGGCCTCCTCGAGGCGGACCAGGTGGGGGAGGTCCGTGTAGGTCTTCACGTACTGCGTGAAGTAGGGCGTCTGGCGGTCGACGAAGAACTCCTTCAGCACGACGTGGCCCATGGCCATCGCCAGCGCGGCGTCGGTGCCGGGCTTGGCCGCCAACCACTCGTCGGCGAACTTCACGTTGTCGGCGTAGTCGGGGGCGACGGCGATGACCTTCTGGCCGCGGTAACGGGCCTCGGTCATCCAGTGCGCGTCCGGGGTGCGGGTGACCGGCAGGTTGGAGCCCCACATGATCAGGTAACCGGCGTTCCACCAGTCGCCGGACTCGGGAACGTCGGTCTGGTCGCCGAAGACCTGCGGCGACGCGACGGGCAGGTCCGCGTACCAGTCGTAGAAGCTGAGCATCGACCCACCGATGAGGTTCACGAACCGGGCGCCGGAGGCGTGCGAGACCATCGACATCGCCGGGATGGGTGAGAAGCCTGCGACCCGGTCGGGGCCGTACTTCTTGATCGTGTGGACGTGGGCCGCAGCGACGATCTCGCTGGCCTCCTCCCAAGTCGCCCGGACCAGGCCTCCCTTGCCGCGCGCGGACTTGTAGGCCTTGGCGCGTAACGGGTTCTCGACGATGTGCTCCCACGCCTTGACGGGGTCACCGGCGTGCTGAGCCTTCGCCGCGCGGAACATCTGAAGGAGGACGCCTCGGACGTAGGGGTAGCGCACGCGAGTGGGGGAGTAGGTGTACCAGGAGAATGCCGCGCCACGAGGACAACCGCGGGGCTCGTACTCCGGCGAGTCCGGGCCGACCGAGGGATAGTCGGTCTGCTGGGTCTCCCAGGTGATGATCCCGTCCTTGACGTAGACCTTCCAGGAGCAGGATCCCGTGCAGTTCACGCCGTGGGTGGATCGCACGACCTTGTCGTGGCTCCAGCGGTCCCGGTAGAAGTCGTCGGCCTCCCGCCCCCCGACCTGCGAGATGGTCCTCAGGTCGTCGGAGACGGTCCCCCGGGTGAAGAACCTCCTGCTGCGGACGAGGGCTTCCGTGAGGGAGCCGTCCATCCCGATGTCGGACGTGGACTTCTTGGCCGAGGGGGTCAACGAGCTTCCTGTCCTTGGGCGGCGGTCCGTCGGACGACCGTGACGGTGAGCAGCAGGGCCAGGGCTGCGGTGACGCAGAGCATCCAGAGCCCGATGGCGTAGGAGTCGGTGCGGCCGTAGACGTAGCCCATGATCAGTGGCGGGACGAACCCGCCCAGGCCTCCTGCGGCGCCGACCAGTCCGGTCACGCCCCCCACGCGGGAGGGCTCGGTGACCTTGGCGATGAGCGCGAAGGTGGCGCCGCTCCCGGAGCCCAGCGCGGCGGCCATGGCCAGGAACGCGACAGTGCCGATGCCGTTCAGGGGCGGCGTGCCTGCCGAGATGCCGGCACACACGACGACGACGCCGAAGCCGCTGGCCAGCACCGGGACCGCACCGACCTTGTCCGCGAGCCAGCCTCCCACCGGGCGCAGGATGACGGCGACCAGGACGAAGCCGGCCATCCGGTTGGCCGCGCTGGCGGGGGTCAGGTGGTGGGCCGTCTTGAGGTATGCCGGGAGGTACACCGAGAACGCGACGTAGCCACCGAAGGCCACGGCGTAGAGCAGGCAGGCCTGCCAGGCGATGGGGAGCCGGGAGTTGGCGGAGATCCGTGAGGCCAGGGAGGTGGTGGGAACCACTCGGCCGGGTGCGTCCCGAAGGATCAGCCACGCGGCGACGGAGTATCCGGCCAGCACCGCCGAGGTGATGAGGAAGGGTGCCTTGGCCCCCAGGTGGTCGGTGAGCTTGACGGTGGTCAGCGCGCTGATCGCGGTGCCTCCCATGCCGGCGCCGAAGATGCCGACCGCGAGGCCGCGCTTCTCAGGCGGGAACCACGCGTTCACGAACGGGACGCCCACGGCGAAGGCGGTGCCGGCGATGCCGAGGAAGAAGCCGCCGAGGATGAGCAGGGTGTAGGAGTCGAGGGCGAAGAAGGCGATGAAGAGGGTCGGGATGATGGTCACGCCTGAGACGATCGGGAACATGACCCGTCCGCCGTACCGGTCGGTCAGCCCGCCCACGACGATGCGGCCGAGGGAGCCCACCACAACGGGGACCGCGACGAGCAGGGCGACGTCGGACTCGGTCAGGGTGCCGAGGGACCCGGTCGTCCGGAAGAGCGGACCGAGTGGGCTGATCAGCGCCCAGGCCCAGAAGTTCACGGCGAAGCCGATGGTGGCCATCGCCAGCATCAGCCAGGGCGATCTGGTCGCCGCTCGGGGGTGTTGGTCCGAGGGCAACGGGGTGGTCGTCATCGGAGTGGTCACAGTCGTGCTCTGACGACGGAGCTGTCGACGACGGGCATTGCGGCGGCGTGGTCGGCCATGGCTGGTCTCCTTGACGGCCCACCGGCGGTGGTGGGTCTGCGCGGAAACCAGCACAGTGGCTTCGCTGCACGCGTGTCAGGGCCAAAGGTCCCGCTCGTCGGGGGAACCCGGTCGGCTCTTCGCCCCTGTCGGGACGCAGCTCGCGGGCGGTGCCACACGATGTCTCCTCTGCCAAGCGGTGCAGCAGCTGAAGTCACCGGGTCCGGGGCGACGACGAGTTGGACCTGTCCCGACCAACATAGCCCTTGCCGAGCCGACTGGCGCCGACTCGTGCGACTGGTGTCAGGTCTGCTGGCCGACCGACAGGATGTTGCCGTCAGGGTCCTTGAACCACGCGCCCTTGACGCCCTCGATCTCGGCGATGCCATCCACGGTCTTCAGCCCCGGCATGTCGTACTCCTCGAAGACGACGCCGCGCTCGCGGAGCTCACGCACCGCCTTCTCGACGTCGTCCACGTCGAAGCCCATGTAGGTGCTCTTCGCGGTGCCGGCGAACTGGGACGGGTACACGAGCACCAGCGACCCTCCGCCAGCGTCGTACCGGACTCCATCGGCCCTCTCGTCGTTGACCTTCAGGCCCAACGTCTCGCCGTAGAACTTCTTGGCCCTCTCGATGTCTGACACCGCGATGGTCGGAGTCGCCCTGAGTGTTTCGAACATTGCGCAACCTCCTCATTTCGGCGCTCACGCGTCTACCCACGGGTCGGCCCGGATCGTGGCGACGACCCAGGTGAGACGCTACGCCGCTGGCCTGCGCTTGGCGTCCCCCCTTCGACGGGTCCTCGATCGGTTCGGGTGACGAGGTGCAGGTGCCGAGGTGCAGGTGCCGAGGGGCGATACCGGGACTAAGGTCGCAGAATGGGCAGTCCTGGAGGGCCGGGTGCTGGTGCCCCGGATCACGTCGTCGTCATGGGCGTCTCGGGTTCGGGCAAGTCCACCGTCGCCAAGGGGATCTCGACCGTCACGGGGTGGGAGTTCGCCGAGGGCGATGCGTTCCACTCCGACGCCAACGTCGCCAAGATGAAGGCCGGACACCCGCTCACCGACGAGGACCGCTGGCCCTGGCTGGAAGCCATCGGAGCCTGGATCAGCTCCAAGGAGGACCAGGGTGAGTCCGCCGTCATCACCTGTTCCGCCCTGCGCCGCGCGTACCGCGACGTCCTGTGCAAGGACCGCCCGCACGTGCGTTTCCTCCACGTGACCGCATCCTCGGAGCTGATCCGCGACCGGATGGAGCACCGCCCCGGCCACTACATGCCTGCCTCCCTGCTGCCCAGCCAGCTCGCCACCCTCGAGCCGCTGCAGCCCGACGAGCCCGGCATCGCCATCACCAACGAGGGAACGGCGGCCGTGGTGCTGGACCGCGCGCTGGCCGCCCTGGGCCTCAGGAAGGACCACCCATGATCGCTTCACTCCCGCTCGAGCTGCCCGGGACCGTCGCACTCGCGGCGGCAGACGAGCCGTATGCCGGGGACGGCGTGCTCGTCGTCGCGTGCGTCGTCGGCATCCTCGCGGTGGTCCTGCTCATCACCGTGGCCAAGGTGCACCCGTTCCTCTCCCTGATGCTCGGGTCCGCGGTACTCGGTGCCATCGCCACCATGCCCCCGGCGGACATCGTCAAGAGCTTCATCACGGGATTCGGCAACACGACCGGCTCCGTCGGGGTGCTCATCGCGCTCGGCGCCATGATCGGCAAGATGCTCGAGGACTCCGGCGGCGCGAACAAGATCGTCTCGACGATGATCAGTCGCGTGGGCCGCAACGGCCTGCCCTGGATGATGGCCGCCATCGCCGCCATCCTCGGCCTGCCCTTGTTCTTCGAGGTCGGCGTCGTCCTGCTCGTGCCCGTGGTGGTCATGGTCGCCCGCCGTACCGGGCTGTCCCTCATGCACGTCGGCATCCCCGCGCTGGCGGGCCTGTCCGTGCTCCACGGACTCGTCCCGCCGCACCCCGGTCCCTTGACGGCGATCGGGCTGCTCAAGGCCGACCTCAGCCTGACGCTCCTGTTCGGCATCATCATCGCCATCCCCACCGTCATCATCGCCGGACCGGTGCTGGCGCGCTTCGTGCACAACTGGGTGCCGAAGCACGCCACGGAGCTGGCGTATGCCGGTGCTGGTGCCCCCGGCGGGGGCGGGGTCGAAGCCGGGGGCGAGGCCGAAAGGTCGTCAGAGCGAGCGGCCGAGGTTCGGGACGACCGGGCGGCGACGCAGCCGGGGCGGCGTCAGGTGCCGTTCTCCTCGGCCATCATCGCCATCACCCTGCCGGTGATGCTGATGCTCATCGACGCGATCGCCAAGCTCGTGGTCACCGACGAGGAGACCGGCTTCCGGAAGGTGACCGACTTCCTGGGGACTCCGGTCGTCGCCCTGCTCATCGCCGTGATCTTCTGTTACTTCGCCCTCGGCCTGGCCACGGGCATGAACCGCTCGCAGGTCAGCGACTCCTTCGGTGCGAGCCTGCCAGGCATCGCCGGGATCATCCTGATCGTCGCCGCCGGTGGCGGCTTCAAGCAGACCCTCGTGGACGCCGGTGTCGGCGACGTCATCAAGAACTGGGCCGAGGGCGTCAACATCTCGGTGCTCCTGCTCGGCTGGCTCGTCGCGGTGCTCATCAGGCTCGGGACCGGCTCGGCCACCGTGGCCACCATCACCGCGGCCGGCATCGTCGGTCCGCTCGGCACGAGCCTGTCGGCCAACCACCTCGCGCTGCTGGTCCTGGCCATCGGCTGCGGCTCGCTGTTCTTCAGCCACGTCAACGATGCTGGCTTCTGGCTGGTCAAGGAGTATTTCGGGCTGACGGTCGGAGAGACGATCAAGTCGTGGTCAGTGATGGAGACCGTGATCTCCGTGGTGGGGTTTGCCCTGGTGATGCTCATGAGCCTGGTCGTCTAGCGGACCTGACCGGCGTCCTCAGGTCTCGACGCAGAACTCGTTGCCCTCTGGGTCTGCCATGACCACGAGGTCGCCGCCGTCGCGCAGGACGGTGGCGCCCTGGGCAACGAGTCGCTCGACCTCGGCACTGACCGAACCCATGGCGCGAAGGTCGAAGTGCTGCCGGTTCTTCGCGGTCTTGCCCTCCGGGACCCGCTGGAACCACAGGTTGGGGCCTCCCCACCCGGCCGGCTCGACCCAGGCACGGTCGTCGGTGCTCTCCTCGTCGACGTTCGACCCGAGTGCCTCGGCCCAGAAGGCCGCGAGCCGCAGCGCGCTCGAGCAGTCGAAGGTCACCGATTTCACGTAGGAAGCCATGGGGAGATGCTGCCCCACGAGGTCAGGTCGCCGCGAGGGCGCGAACGGCGCGTTCGATGGC
The DNA here is from genome assembly GCF_056403935.1 of Pedococcus sp. P2_E4. Lineage (NCBI taxonomy): Bacteria > Bacillati > Actinomycetota > Actinomycetes > Micrococcales > Intrasporangiaceae > Pedococcus > Pedococcus sp. P2_E4. The sequence goes on from NZ_JBFUEO010000017.1 coordinate 44,025, forward strand.
GGGGCGCAGGTCGAGCTCCGGGTCGACCGTGAGCCGGTGGAGCATCAGCCCGTCGCCGAGTGCCATGAGGGCCCGCGTCGCCGGCACGGGGTCGGCAATCCCGACGGCGCTCACCATCTGCTCGGTCCACCGCTCGAACTCACGGCGCTGTCGCCGCATCGGCTCGCCGAGCTCCGGATCGCCGGAGAGCTCGAGGAACAGCGCGTAGCGCGCGCGGGTACGGGCGGCGAACGGCCCGGTCTGCAGTGCCGTCATGGCGCAGAGGCCCTCGATGAGGTCGTCGACCCCCGTGATCGCGGGCATCGCGGCCGGGTCGAAGTCGGCGCGTTCGCGCTCGGCCATCCAGTCGACGACCCCGGCCAGCAGCGCCCGACGGGTCCGGAACCAGTTCGACGTGGATCCCGGCGGCAGACCGGCCTGCTCGTCGATTCGACCATGGGTCAAGGCGCGCACGCCCTGTGCCCCGAGCAGCTCCACCGCTGCCTCGAGGGCACGCTCGCGGGTCCCTGCCGGCATCGACACCCCCTTCTCCGAGGTCTACTATGAACATAGTATCCAGCACCACGCGGAAGGGGTCGCCATGACCACGCCCGAGCCCCGCGCCATACGCCCCGTCGCCCCTGCGTCCTGGTCGCCGCCGCTGCCAGCGGCCGCCGGCTTCGACCACCTCGTGGTCGAGACGCCCGGCCTGCGCACCCACGTGGCCGTCATCGGCGATGGTGAGCCGGTCGTCCTGCTGCACGGCTTCCCTCAGCACTGGTGGCAGTGGCACGCGATCGCCCCCGTCATCGCCGCCGGCGGCCACCGCGTGATCTGCCCTGACCTGCGCGGAGCTGGCTGGACCGTCGCCGACGACCCGCGCATCGACCGCGAGACGCGGCTGCGCGACCTGCTCGCCCTGCTCGACGTGCTCGAGGTCGAGCGTGCCCACGTCGTGGCCCACGACATGGGCGCGATCACGGCGCTGCAGCTGGCCTACGACCATCCCGGGCGGGTCCGGACGATGGTGCAGCTCGCGGTGCCGCCGTTCTTCATGGCCTTCAGCCCGAAGGTGGCGCCCGGCTTCCGGCACCTGCCCCGGTTCATCTGGCACCGCCCTGGGGCCTCGCTGCGCGGAGTCTTCTCGCAGGCCTACCTGGCTCGCCCCATGTCGGGGGCGACCATCGAGGCCCACCTCGCCCCGATGCTTCGACCCGACGTCGACGGCGCAGTGCGACCCCTCACCCGCGGGATGATCCTGCCCGAAGCCATGCGACTGGCACGGGGCGTCTACCGCCGTCGGCGGCTCACGGTGCCGACGCTCGTCGTGTTCGGCCGGCGCGACCACCCCTGGACCGAGGACACCATGCAGAGGGTCTGCCGCCGTCCGGAGCGGTATGCCGACCGGGTCGAGTTCGCGTACGTCGACGACGCCGCGCACTACCTCACCGACGACGCCCCTGCCGCCGTGGCCGACCTCGCGATGGACTGGTTCGCGCGGGCGGCCTGACCGAGGGCGCGCACCGAGGTGCGCGGTACCGTCCCGGAGCGCGCTGGCGCCTCCACCGGGCGGTGGGCGCAGCAGTGCCCCCACCCGAGCGAGCAGGGGCACCACTTCGGTCGACGTCGTGAAGCTCCCCTGAGAGCGACATCGCCGGGATGGCCTGAGTCGAGCCACGCTGTTGGACCCGCACGCCGACCATCGACGTGGCCTGCGGGTCTGGGCAGGCTTCCCGCCGATGGTAGGCGCTGTACCTCCTGCCTGCCTAACCTGGGTCGACTGGTTCCCTCGCGCCCACGAGGCGTCCGGGGGCATCGAGCGCGGTCGGGGGATCGAGCGCGGTCGGGGCATCGAGCGCGGTCGGGGCATCGAGCGCGGTCAGGTGCGGCCGTGCCTGCTCCACACGTCGAGCGTCACACCTCAGGGGCGCTGCAGCCGGTCCAGGGCGTCCTTGAGCGCCTCCACCGCCTCGTCCTGACGATCGTCCGGCACCCGGAGCAGGACGACCGTCGCGGCGGAGCCGGCCGGGCCCGGCTCGAACCTGAGCGGCCAGCTGGACTGGTGCGGCCAGTCCGCGCGCAGACGCTCCTCGGCCCGCTCGACGGTGAGCGGTCCCGTCAGGACGACGTGGACGTCGTGCGCCGGGCCAGCGGTCGTTCGCCGCTCGTTCGTGACCCGCTCGACCTCGGTGACGGTGACGGGCGGCTCTGCATCGTTCACGCCGGGTCGGCCCCGCCGCCGGCGTGCTGGTCTGCCCTCGCCTGCTGATCCGCCGTCGTCCACTGGGTGTCACAGACGAGGCAACGGAATGCAGGGTGCGGTCGGGCGTCCCTGGACCCGGGTGCGCCCGGCAACATCACGGTGGTCGCCTTGGTGCTCCCGCACTCCGGGCACACGTGGGTGGCCATCAAGCAGCCTCGCTCAGTACCAGTGCCGTCGTCCGCCGATCGCGCGGCCGCTCGCGCCCAGGAGCATCAGCACCAGGCCGATGACCGCCAGGATGACGCCGATCGTGACCAGGACGGGAATGTCGACCAAGTAGCCGACGATGACCAGGATGATGCCGAGGATGATCATGGTTACCTCCTTGTCCTTGGGGTGACAGGGACGTGCCCGCTCGAGCGCCTTTTCAAACATCTCCGGGGCTGCGGGTAGGTTGGCCGGACCCGGCGGCCCCCGCGCCGGTCGTCTGGAGGCCTGCGTGCGCGTCGTCGTCATGGGTGCCGGCGGCTACGTCGGCAGCCGCCTCGTCCCAGCCCTCCTGGCCGAGGGTCACGAGGTCGTCGCGACGTTCACGGAGAGGGCCTCTGCAGCGCGGTTCTGGTGGGCCGACCGCGTCGAGGTCGTCGAGATGGACGTCCTCGACCGCGCCTCGGCGCGGGCCGCCTGTGCCGGGGCCGAAGTGCTCTACTACCTCGTCCACGGCCTGGGCGGCGACGACTTCTCGACGAGCGACCGCGAGGGCGCGTACAACGCGGCCCATGCCGTCGTCCGATCTGGCATCGGACGGATCATCTACCTCGGCGGTCTCGTCCCGCACCTCGACGAGGCAGAGCTCTCGCCGCACCTGCGTTCGCGACTCGAGGTCGAGCAGGTGCTCACCGACTCGGGTGTACCGACGGTGGCGCTGCGGGCGGCGATGGTGGTCGGTGGTGGCTCGACGTCGTTCGAGATCATGCGACAGCTCAGCGAGCGGATGCCTGTGCACGTGCTCCCCACCTGGATGGACAGCCAGGTCGAGCCCGTCGCCGTCACGGACGTGGTTGCGGCCCTGGTCGGCGCGTTGCGCGCCCCCGCCGTCAGCCGCGCCTTCGACATCGGCAGCGGCGAGCGGATGACGTATGCCGCGCTGCTGCGGCTCTTCGCCGACCGTGCCGGTCTGCGTCGGGTCCAGGTGCGGGTGCCGTTGCTGCCGACGCGCCTCGTCTCGCGCCTCGCGCCGTTGCTGACCCGGGCCCCGTCGTCCACGGTGCAGTCGCTCGTGGAGAGCCTGCACCACGACATGGTCTGTGCGCAGCCGGGTGCCATCGCCCAGCTGGTGCCGTCGGGTCACGCCCTCACCGCGGTGGCCGAGGCCGTGGAGCGCGCGCTCGCGGCCCCGGACGAGTCCGTCCCGGACCGTGATCGCGACGTCCTCGGACCCCTGTCCTCCGACCCGGCCTGGGTCGGCCGCTGAGGGTCGGGTCGGATCGGGCCGGGGGCTGTCAGCCCTTCCGCGCCGAGAGCTGACGGTCGAGGTTGTGGGCGAAGCCGGCCCCCATCGCGGCGATGACCCCCTGCATCGAGGTCTGCACGACCGGCTTGGACAGCCGCGGGAACGGCAGGTCGACGTGGACCCCCAGGTCGATCGACACGTGGGTCCCGCGCCCGCGGTCCTGCAGGGTGTAGGTGCCTTCCACGCCCGCGCGCTCCTCACCCTTCGGTGCGTGGGTGTACTCGATCTTTTCCTGGGGCGTGAACTCCATCCGCTCCGTGAAGGAGAGCCCGACGCTCTTGCCGAGGATCGCGATCGGCGCGAGCTTCCAGAGCCAGGTCTCGCCCCGGTCCTCGATGGAGCGCACCATCGGCGTCAGCTTCGCCACGACGGTGGCGTCGGTCAAGACCGCCCACACGGCCTCCCGGGGATAGGGCACGACGGCACTGGAGCGGCGTGAGGCGGAGAAGACGGTCATGACCCCGAGTCTGGTCCATCGACCGTCGGTCAGCGGCCCTTGGGGGTCCGAGGTGCTCTCTTGCTGGCGGCTTTGCCGGTGGCCTTGCTGGTGGCCTTGCGCGGCTTGGGAGGTGGCTTGCGGGTCGGCAGCCCGGGGATGACGAAGCCCGGCAGGTGCTCGTGACCGCCCTTCGTGTGGTGGGTGCCCGCTGTGACCTTGGGCGGGGGCAGCGGATCCCGGCCCAGATGCACCCAGAGTGCGACGGAGGGGATGTCGCAGTCGTCGACGACGAAGAGCATGTACCACCCGGGCGGGGCGAGGTTGGGGTTCTTGGTGACCTCGACCGTGAGGGTGCAGGCGTCGCGACACACGATCGGCAGGTCGACGAGGCGCTGGCTCGTGTCGTCCGAGTGCGTGGTCGCCATCGGCCGCACCAGCTGGGCCCACTTGATGGTCATGGCCGAGGGGGTGCTCACCTCGACCGTGGTGCCGTACCGCCACTCCGTCGGCGCGGAGTCCAGCAGCGGGCGCGGCCCGCGGAAGAGGTATGGCGGGTGGTACAGCTCGAGGCGCAGCTCGTCGTCGCCGCGGTCAGGGTTGGACCCGGCGGTCACCACTCGACCGTCGGGCAGCAGCAAGGCGATCGAGTGGTAGAGCCGCGACACGGTCGCCTCGGCGACGGACCGCATGGTGTTCGTTGCGGGGTCGTAGATCTCGGCGAGGTGCACTGCGTCGGCGCGTGTCTCGCCGTGCAGGCCACCGCCCGTGACCAAGACGGTCCGGTCCGGGAGGATGACCGAGTTGCACAGTCCGCGGGCCTTGGCGAGGTCGGGGCCGGCGTGGAAGGCCGCCCCGGCAGGGCCCGAGGACAGGTCGATGATGTCGGTGCGCTTCGTGGCCGCGGGGGCACCATTGCCACCGATGACCATGACCCGCTGGTCCTGAGCCGGTGGCAGCAGGATGCTGTTGCCCTGGTCGCGCTTGGCCTTGTCCCGCAGGCCGGAGACGGGCTGCTCGACCCCGGACCACGGGTTGATGGCGCGGCCCTCGATGGTGGCGCCGCCGAGCTGGCCGCCGGTGTAGAAGAGCTGGCCGTCCTTGAGCAGCAACAGGTGCGGGTAGAGCGGGAGGCTGGTGGTGTTCGGGAGCGGGCGCCATCCGATGGCGGGGTCGAAGACCTCGTTCGGCGCCTGGATTCCGGAGCTCACCACGGCTCGGCCGTCGCCCATCGTGACGAGGGTGGGGTACCAGCGGTGGGCGTCCATGTCGTCCACGCGGATCCACTGCCGCAGTTGCGGGTCGAACAGGTACGTGGCCTGTGACCCGACGAAGTCGTCGTACTTGTCCGTGCCACCGGCCACGAGCACCTTGCCGTCGGCCAGCACGGTCTGGCTCGCGCAGAACACGTCGAACGGGCAGCCCGGGTCGTAGAAGGTGCCCTCCTGGTAGTCCCAGACCACGCTCTTGACGAGGCGCGCGTCGAAGTTCGGGACGTTGTTCCCGGATCCGGCGAAGAACAGCACCTGTCCGGTGTGCATGAGGACGGCGTGCACCGCGAGGACATGGGAGTCGACCGGGAGGAGCTCCCAGTACCCCACGTCGGCAAGGTCGCACACGTCAACAGGCTCCGTGGCCGGCATGCCGGGCATGGTCATCCCGGTGGACGTCGCCGTCGTGGACGTTCCCACGGACGTCCCCGTCCCACCGTGCATCGGCAGGTGCATCGCGTCGAGGAGCGCGTCGGCGGCGACCCCGCCGCCGACCCCACCAGCGGCGCTCCGCGCCGGGTGCAGGTGCGCCGCCGCCGGGCTGGCTGCATGGGGGTGGTCGTCGCCCCCGTGGTCGTCGCCCCCGTGGTCGTCGCCCCCGTGGTCGTGACCGCCGCCGCCGTGGGTGTGGCGCCCCCCGACCCGCTCACACACCTCGCACGGTGCGTCGGCGTCGTGCCCGCAGCAGCGGGTGGTGCCGTGGTCGTGGCCGCAGCAGCGTCCGTGCGGTTTGCCGGGGGAGTGGGTGTGGTCGTGCGGGCACTGCTTGGGGTCGCAGTCGCTGCCCTCGTGGGCACCCCCGTGGTGGGGGCGGGGTCCGTCGTCGGCGTGGTGGTCGTCGTCGGGTGTGCCGCAGCACGGGTTGTGCGGCTTGGTGTGCGGGTGCGGGTGGTCGTGGTCGCCGGTGGCGCAGTCGCCGCACCGGACCAGGTCGACCCAGTCGAGGTTGTTGCGGCCGTCATCGAGGGGCAGCCTCAGGACCGACGACCAGGCGGTCCTGGGGTCGACCCAGACCCAGTCGCGAGCGCGGACCAGTCCGGCCAAGCCGGCCATCATGTGCTCCTCGAGGTGGCAGTGGAACAGGAAGTCGCCCTTGACCCGCACCCGGCAGGCGTCGTCCGGGGGGTCGCACTGCAGGTCCTCGAGGTCACAGGGCAACCGCACCGCCGCCGGCACGATGGTGTCGGCCGTGAAGCCCTCGGCCGGGCTCAGCCCGTGCACGTCAGCCGCACCACCGGGGGGCGCCGGGAGCGCCCAGCGGGCGGAGTGCGGATGGAAGTTGTGCCAGACCGAGCCGAGGTCGAGGTTGACGACGTGCCACCGCAGCCGCTGCCCGGTGTCGGCTTCGATGGTGGGGGTGTTTCCGACGAATGCACGGCCGTTGAGGCAGTAGGTCAGCGCTCCACCGCCGGGAGCAAGCACGATGTGGTCGAAGTTCTGGTCCAGGGTCCAGACGACCTTGTTGCCGGGACGGACCGACACGGCCGGCGGCACGAAGCTGTTGTCGCGGATGTCGACCGACCGGTCACCGGCGGGTGCGCCGGGGTCGACCGTGACGGTCCCCGACATGGTGGGGCCGTGGATCTTGCAGTGGTAGGCCACGACCCCGGCCGTCGTGAAGGTGTGCGTGAAGGTCTGCTTCGGCGTGGCCTTGTGCAGCACCGGGCTCTCGAAGGCGTCGTCGGTCGACGGGGCCTGCAAGGCGTGCAGGAACAGGGGGACGTCCAGCGCGCGAGGCGCCCTGGGGTCGCGCACGACGAGCGCGCCGAACAGACCGCGGTTGACGTTGGCCTGAACCATGTGGACGTGGTCGTGGAAGGCCCAGACGCCGATGCTCTCCTCGGTGACGTCGAACGTGTAGGTCCAGCTCTGACCCGGGAGGATCTCGTCGCTGCGCAGACCGCGGCGCGTGCCGACGCCGAAGGGCCAGGCGCCGTCGGACTCGACGCCGTACTTCACCCCGTGGACGTGCAGGCTGTGGCAGTCGACATCGCCGTTGAGCACGTGGATCCGCAGCTGCTCGCCCGGATCCGCGTAGAGCACGGCCCCGGGGACGCGGCGGTACCACGGCGGCTCGTTGACGTCGGCCTCGACCAGCTTGGCGGTGTTCGGGGTCGTGTAGTGGTCGTCGAGGTACTCCCGGTAGACCAGGGCGTTGACACTGGTGGCTGCGATCTCAGTGGGCTTCACGCGACCGGTCTCGTGACCCATGCCGTACATCGCGTCCCGCCCGTACCGGCGGCTGCCGACGATCGGCGCGAGGGGGCTGTAGCCGCCCAACGGCTCGATCCTCAGGAAGATGTCTCGACGACGCAGGCAGTCGGACATGGCGCTCCCCGTTCGCAGGGCCGTCCGAGCCTCACGAAGGCTGCGGTTGGGCCATGCTCACGGTATTGGCGGCACATTGGTCGCGAGATCCACCGTTTGCCGTAGTTGGGTGTTCGAGGCCAGGGTGGGCAGACCCGAGGACAGGTCGCCGTGGACGACGCGCTCGAAGAGGTCGAGGTAGTCGCGCACCATCCGGCTCGAGTCGAAGCGCCGAACCGCCTCCGCACGACAGGCAGCCCGGTCGAGTCCAGCGACCCCGGCGACAGCGGCCACGGCCTCGGTCGTGTCCGCGACGAGGAACCCCGTCGTGCCGTCGGTCAGCAGCTCGGGCATCGAGCCGAGGGGCCTGGCGATGACGGGGGTCCCCGTGGCGAGTGCCTCGACGACCGAGAGGCCGAACGGCTCGGCGAACTCGATCAGGTGCAGGAGGGCGAGTGCGCCACCGAGGAGGGAGTCGCGCTCTGCCGGACCGACCGGACCCAGGTAGGTGACCCGGTCTCCGTCGACGTGGGGCAGGACGGCGGTGGCGAAGTACTCCTCGTCCTGGACGATCCCCGCCATCCGGAGTGGGATCCCAGCGGCCCGAGCGACCTCGATGGCGCGGTGCGTGCCCTTGTCGGGGTGGATCCTGCCGAGGAAGAGCAGGTAGTCACCCGGATCGGGTGCGAACGTGAACGCGCTGGTGTCGATGCCGTGGTGGATGGTGGCCGCGTAGGTCAGGTCGGGGTGCCGGTCCGCCTCGCTGATCGCCACGTAGTGCGCGATGTCGTCGTAGGCGCGGTAGACCGGGACGATCCGTGGTGAGGACAGCCCGTGGATCGTGGTGACGACCGGTGTCTGCACGAGCCTGCTGTACGTGAGGGGCATGAAGTCGAAGTGGTTGGCGAGCACGTCGAAGTCGGCGGCACGCTCGAAGGCGGAGGCGTTGTGCAGTCCCTCCCACGCCTTGGCGTCGAGCCCCGGCGCCTCCTCGTAGCCGTGCGGCGCGGTGGGGTGGAGCCGCGCGGCGGTCGCCGAGTCGGCCGTCGCGAAGAGGGTCACTTCGTGGCCGTGCGCGACGAAGCCCTCGGCCAGGGTGGAGGCGATCTGCTCCCACGGGCCGTAGCCGGTCGGTGGCAGACGGTGGGCGATCGAGGCGATGACGCCGATCCTCATGGGTCCTCCAGCGGGCTCGCGGCGACTGGCGCGGCAGGTGCCGGTGCGGTGGCCGCGGTTCTCGCAGCTGGCGGACGAGGCGTCAGGTGGCCCACCCTAGCCGCGCGGCTTCCGGTCCGGGCCGATCCAGCCAGCGGTCGACCGGCGCAGGGGCACGCCGTGCGGTGTTACGGTGAGTACCTCGACGCCTCGCATGGAGACGGGGCGCATCACGGCGATCGCCTGCCGCGACAAGCGTGCGTGTGTCCACTCCGCGCAGGCCCCCAACGCACCGTGCGTGCAGTCCCAGCCCCTCGGGTGGCTGTGCTTCGCGCCGGCTGTCGACGCGGGGTCGACAGGAAGGCATCGCACCATGTCCGTGTCCTACGGCGTCCTCAGCACCTACCCCCCGACCCAGTGCGGGCTGGCCACCTTCAGCCGCTCGCTGGTCGACTCCCTGCGCGACGAGCAGGACAGCGTCGGGGTGGTCCAGCTGGTCGACTCGGCCGACGAGCCGCGCCCCGCCCACGTGGTGCACCAGTGGGTCCGCGGCAGTGCCAGGGGAGGCGAGTTCGCGGCTGATGCCCTGAACCAGTTCGACGTCGCGATCCTCCAGCACGAGTACGGCATCTTCGGCGGCCGCGACGGCCTCGACGTGCTCGATGTCGCGGACGCCCTGCGGGTCCCGATGGTCCTGGTCGTCCACACCGTCCTCGTCGAGCCGAGCAACCGCCAGCGCCTCATCGTCCGCGAGCTGGTTGCGCGGAGCGCCGTCGTGGTCACGATGACGCGGGCTGCCCGCGATCGGCTCGGGGCGCACTACGGCATCGACCTCGACAAGATCCGCGTCATCCCGCACGGGGCCCATGCCGGCAGCCACCTGACGGGTCGGCCGCAGGCAGCGGCAGGCCAGGAGTCCTGGGCTGCGCCGACCGCGAACGTGCAGGAGCGTCGGCCCGTGGTCCTCACCTGGGGACTGCTCGGCGAGGGCAAGGGGATCGAGTGGGCGGTCGAGGCCATGGCCCAGCTCCGCGACCTCTCCCCGGTGTACCGCGTGGTCGGGCAGACCCACCCCAAGGTCCTCGCGCGCGACGGTGAGCGGTACCGCGACCGCCTGGTCGACCGGGCCCGCCGGTGCGGGGTGACTGACCTGGTCGAGTTCGACGCTCGCTACCTCGACGCGGAGTCCCTGCGACGAGTCGTGGCCGATGCCGATGTCGTGCTGCTGCCGTACGACTCGAAGGAGCAGGTGACCTCGGGTGTCCTCGCCGAGGCAGTGACGGCGGGCAAGCCGGTGGTGTCCACCGGGTTCCCGCACGCGGTCGAGGCCCTCGGCGGCGGCGCAGGCCTCCTCGTGAACCGCAAGGACCCCACGGGCATCGCCCACGGGGTGCGTCGAGTCCTCACCGAGCCCGCGCTGGCAGCCTCGATGACGGCGGAGGCCCGTCGCATCGCCCCGCAGATGCTGTGGCCCGCGGTGGCGCAGCAGTACCGGGACCTCGCAGCCGGGGCCCTCGCCTCGACGCAGCTCGCGGCGGCGACATCATGAGCATCGCGCTCGAGCGTCCGCAGACCAGCGTCCCCGTCTCGTTCCAACACCTGTTCCACCTGACCGACCGCGTCGGCCTGTTCGAGCACGCCGAGCTCACTCGACCACGCCGTGACCACGGCTACTGCGTGGATGACGTCGCCCGAGGCCTCGTCGTGGCCGCCCGCCAGCCCGAGCAGTCGGCAGCCGTGACAGGACTGGCCGAGACCTACCTGCAGTTCGTCCTCGACTCCCAGGGGGCTGGGGGAGATTTCCGCAACCGTCGCTCGGTCGACGGCTCGTGGACCGATGAGCCCACCACCGAGGACTGCTGGGGGCGGGCCCTGTGGGGCCTCGGTACCGCGGTGGCCCGGGCTCCCGGACTCGCCGACTGGAGGGCACTCGGTGCCTTTACGCGGGGCGCGGAGCTGCGGTCTCCCTGGAGCCGGTCCATGGCCTTCGCGGGTCTGGGCGCCGCCGAGGTACTCACGGTGAGCCCGCTCCACGTGCCGGCCCGGACCCTGCTGGGGGACGCCGCCCGCCTGATCGCCACCTCGACGCCCTTCGGGATCACCGCGCCGGTGGTGCCCGGTTGGCGGTGGCCGGAGCCGCGGCTGCGGTACGCGAACGCAGCCCTCGCCGAGGTCCTGATCGCGGCGGGCTCGCTGCTGGGGACGTGGAAGTGGTTGACCGAGGGACTGGGCATGCTCGCCTGGCTGCTCGAGACGGAGACGCGGGACGGGCACCTCTCCCCGGTGCCATCGCGAGGCTGGGCCCTCGGCGACCCCCGCCCGGGGTTCGACCAGCAGCCGATCGAGGTGGCCGCTCTCGCTGACGCCTGCGCCCGGGCGTTCGAGGTCACGGCAGACCCACGCTGGCAGGACGCCGTCCAGCTGTGCGCCGACTGGTTCGAGGGTGCCAACGACGCGGCGACCCCGCTTCACGACCGGGCGAGCGGCGGTGGGTGCGACGGCCTCCACGAGTTCGGGCGCAACGAGAACCAGGGGGCCGAGTCGACGATCGCCATGATCTCGACGTTCCAGCAGGCCCAGCGGATCGGTGCCACCGGCCCGTGACCTGCGACCCCGCTTGGGTGCACCGCACCTCGCTGACCCTGCGGCCCGATCCCGGTCGGGTGCTCGTGCGGCTCTTCCTCCCGGGGCAGGAGCTGCTGGGCGACGGCAGGTCCCGGGCTGACGCGGTGATCGCGCGGGTGCTGGCGATGGACGACGCGCAGACCCGGGCAGTCCTCTCGGACGCCCTGGCTCGCTTCGCCGACCGACACCACGACCTCACGCGAACGTTCCGGGAGCACTACGCACTGGTGGCGCACCACATACCCGACGCGGACGAGCTCAGCGCCGACCGGCAGGACCTCGTCGGCGCGTATTTCACCCAGGAGTACGCCCTGGAGGGAGCCGCGCTGTTCAACCCGTCCCTCGTGCCGCACCCCGACCAGGAGGGTCTCGCCAACGGCGAGCTGCGCTTCGTCATGAGCCTGAGGGCCGTCGGCGAGGGGCACATCTCGAGCATCGAGTTCCGCACCGGGGTGCTCGGGGCGGCGGGTGAGGTGCGGGTGGACGCCCCTGCGCCCCATCCCACGACCGGCCGGATCACCCCGACCGAGATGTCCAGCGACCGGCGCGCGGATCCCCCCGAGGACGCGCACGACCGCGCGGAGAGCGGCGACGCGGCCTACACGCTGTGCTTCGACCCGCAGCGCCCGCTGTCCGCCCGGGTGGTCTTTCCCACGGTGGCCGCGGAGAGCCACGGGGTGGAGGACGCCAGGTTCGTCGCCTTCACCGACGAAGGGGCAGTGACGTACCACGCGACCTACACGGCATACGACGGGGCGAACGTCGCGCCCAGGTTGCTGAGCACGACCGACTGGGTGACCTTCCGCAGCCGGCCGCAGCGCGGGCCCGCGGCCCGCGACAAGGGCATGGCGCTGTTCCCCCGCAAGGTCGACGGACGCCACCTCGCGCTGACCCGGTGGGACCGCGAGTCGCTGGGGGTCACGAGCTCCGACGACGCGGTCACGTGGCTGGAGCCCGTCACCCTCGCCCGGCCGGAACGTCCGTGGGAGCTCATCCAGCTGGGTCAGTGCGGAGCTCCCCTCGAGACGCCGTCCGGCTGGCTGGTGCTGACCCACGGGGTCGGGCCGATGCGCACCTATGGGATCGGGGCCCTCCTGCTCGACCTCGATGACCCGACCGTCGTCGTCGGCGTGCTGGACGAGCCCTTCCTCACCCCGGCCGTGGACGAGCGCGACGGGTACGTGCCGAACGTCGTGTACTCGTGCGGGGCGCTCCTGCACGGCGACCGACTTGTCGTGCCCTACGGCTGCAGCGACTCCTTCGTGCGCTTCGCGTTCGTCGAGCTGCAACCGCTCCTGGACCTGTTGACGCCCCCTCCCGGGTAGGTCCTGCCACCGATGGTTGAATCTCCTCGTGCCCGACACCACGGAGGTCGTCGCCGCCGTCGACATCGGCGGCACCCGGATCAAGTCCTCACTCGTCGACCGCTCGTTCGCCGTCCTGGCGAGGACGACAGTCGTGACGCCACGCGACATCGGCGAGGACATCGGGGCCGTCGTCGCCGCGGGTGTCGGCGAGCTCCTGGCCGCGGTCCCCGCTGACCGCCCCGTGCGACTCGTCGGGTGCGGGGTCGTGGTCCCCGGCCTGGTCGACGAGGCCAGGGGCGTCGGGATCCGGTCGGTCAACCTCGGCTGGCGGGACCTGCCCATCCGCGACCGGGTGCGCGCCCGGCTCGACGTGCCGGTCGTCGTCGGCCACGACGTCCGGGCCGGCCTGGTCGCCGAGACCCGCCTTGGTGCCGGAGTGGGCCACTCCCACGTCCTGTTCATGCCGCTCGGCACGGGCATCGCCGGGGCGCTCCTGCTCGACGGGACCGTGGTGGTCGGGGACGGGTTCGCCGGCGAGCTCGGACACGTCGTCGTCGACCCCGCCGGGCCTGCCTGCCCGTGCGGGCAGCAGGGCTGCCTGGAGGTGCTCGCGTCCGCGAGCGCGCTCGAACGGTCCTACGAGGCGGCGTCGGGCACGAGGGTGCCTGCAGAGGTCGTGGCCGAGCGTGCCGCCGCGGGCGAGCCGATGGCCTCGGCGTCGTGGTCGGGTGTCGTGTCCGCCCTCGGCCGTGCCCTGGCGACCGTGGTCACCCTGACCGGCGTCGAGCTCGTCCTGGTCGGCGGAGGCCTCGCCGAGAGCGGTGAGCTGCTGCTCGCACCACTGCGGCAGGACCTTGCGGAGCGGCTGACCTTCCAGCGGATGCCCGACGTGCAGCGCGCCGCTCTCGGCGACCGCGCCGGGTCCCTCGGTGCCGCCTGCCTCGCCTGGGATGCGCTGTGATCGTCACCGTGACGCCGAACGCGGCCCTCGACGTGACCTACGAGGTCGACTCCTTCACGCCGCACGCCAGCCACCGGGTCCGCCTCGTGACGGGTCGAGCCGGCGGCAAGGGGGTCAACGTCGCAGGGGTGCTGACCCTGATGGGCCACCCCGTGCTGGCCACCGGGTGGGCGGGCGGCGCCACGGGTGACCTTGTCCGGGCTGACCTCGACGCCCGCGGGGTGGAGCACGCCTTCGCCGCAGGGGAGGGTGAGGCCCGCCGGACCGTCACGGTCGTCGCGCGCGACGACGGTGGGGCGACCGTGCTCAACGAACCCGGCCCCGAGCAGACGTCCGAGTCGTGGCATGCCCTCGTGGCCCACGTGGCCCGCGTCCTCGACAGGACCCGTGCCACTGTTCTGGTGCTCGCAGGCAGCCTGCCACCGGGGGTCCCGGTCGATGGCTGGGCCGGCCTGGTCCGGGCCGGACACGTGGCGGGTGCCACCGTCGTCCTCGACACCGAGGGACCAGCCCTGCGGGCGGCGCTCGGCGCAGGTCCAGACCTCATCAAACCCAACCGTGACGAGCTCGAGGCCACCACCGGGCTCGCGGACGAGGCCGCCGCCGTGCGGGCACTGCGCGGGCTCGGCGCCCGCGACGTGGTCGTCTCGGCCGGTCCCGACGGCCTCAGCTGGTATGCCGTGGACGGCACCATCGTCCGAGGTCGCCTCGCGACGGAGCTGGTGGGCAACCCCACCGGCGCCGGGGACGCCCTCGTCGCCGCCCTTGCCGCAGGGCTGTCAGAAGGCCGGCCGAGGCGGCAGGTCCTGCTCGACGCGGTCGCCTGGTCGGCTGCTGCGGTGCTCGCGCCGGTGGCCGGCACCCTCGACCCCCACGACGTCTCCCGGCTGGAGACCCAGGTCCACACGGAGGACGTGCAATGAGTCTGGTCACCCTCGGCGAGGTCCTCGCGGCAGCCCGGCGCGAGGGCCGTGGCGTCGGTGCGTTCAACGTCATCCAGGTCGAGCACGCCGAGGCCCTCGTCGCCGCGGCGGAGGAGACGGGCCTGCCCGTGGTGCTGCAGATCAGCGAGAACGCGGTCCGCTACCACGGCGCCCTGGCGCCCATCGCGCTCGCGACCAAGGCGGTCGCGGTCGCCTCCTTCGCCACCTGCGTCCTGCACCTCGACCACGCCGAGGACGAGGAGCTGGTCGACGAGGCCGTCGCCCTGGGTTTCACGTCGGTGATGTTCGACGGCTCGAGGCTCGACGACGCCACCAACCGGGAGACCACGCGAGCGGTCGTCGGGCGATGCCACGACGCGGGCGTCTCCGTCGAGGCGGAGCTCGGCGAGATCGGGGGCAAGGACGGCGTCCACGCCCCCGGCGTCCGCACCGACCCCGGCGATGCCGCGGCCTTCGCCGCGGAGACCGGGGTCGACGCGCTCGCCGTCGCTGTCGGGTCCTCGCACGCCATGACCAGCCGCACCGCGACCCTCGACCTCGAGCTGGTCGCGCGCATCAGGGACCTCGTGAGCGTCCCGCTCGTCCTGCACGGCTCGTCGGGTGTCCCTGACCAGACCCTGGTCAGCGCGGTGCGCGCCGGCATGACCAAGGTCAACATCGCCACCCACCTCAACGCGGCGTTCACCCGGGCCGTCCGCGACCACCTCGAGGCGAACCCGTCCGTCGTCGACACCCGCCGCTACCTCGGCGCGGGGCGCTCGGCGGTCCAGGCCGAGGCGGCGCGGCTCCTGCGGCTGCTCGCGGGCTGACCCCGGCTGACTCGCCCATTACTGCGACGCGCATTACTCGCGAGTCACCCGCGAACGGTGGCAGGCTCAGGGCGTGGCCCGAGTCCGGGGCCGCACCACGCTGTCCGCTGCCCCCTGGGAGGCCCCCGATGTTCTCGCGCATCGCCATCGTCAACCGTGGCGAGGCTGCCATGCGACTCATCCACGCCGTGCGCGACCTCAACGCGCAAGCGGGTCGCGACGGGCACCGGATCGAGACCATCGCACTGCACACCGAGGGTGAGAAGCGCGCGATGTTCGTGCGCGAGGCCGACGTGGCCTACAACCTCGGCCCGGCGGCGAACCGCCCCTACCTCGACTACGCCGTGCTCGAGCGGGCGCTCGTCGCCACGGGTGCCGACGCCGCCTGGGTCGGCTGGGGCTTCGTCGCCGAGGACCCGAACTTCGCCGAGGTCTGCGCCAACATCGGTGTGACGTTCATCGGTCCCAGTCCCGAGGCGATGCGCAAGCTCGGCGACAAGATCGGCTCCAAGCTCATCGCCGAGGAGGTGGGCGTGCCCGTCGCGCCCTGGAGCGGCGGCGGCGTCGACACGCTCGAGGACGCCACCGCGGCCGCGGCGCGCATCGGCTACCCCCTCATGCTCAAGGCCACGGCCGGCGGTGGGGGGCGCGGCATCCGCATGGTGGCCTCGGACGCCGACCTCGCCGACGCCTACGAGCGCACCCGAGACGAGGCACAGCGAGCGTTCGGCTCGGGCGTCGTGTTCCTCGAGCGGCTGGTCACCGGCGCCCGCCACGTCGAGGTCCAGGTCATCGCCGACGGGCAGGGCACCGCCTGGGCCATCGGCGTCCGTGACTGCTCGATCCAGCGGCGCAACCAGAAGGTCATCGAGGAGTCCGCGTCGCCGGTCCTCGCCCCGGATCAGGTTGCCGAGGTCAAGGCCAGTGCCGAGCGGCTCGCCGTCGCCGTGGGGTATGCCGGTGCCGGCACCGTCGAGTTCCTGTACCACCCGGGCGAGAAGTTCTTCGCGTTCCTCGAGGTGAACACCCGCCTGCAGGTCGAGCACCCGATCACCGAGGTCACGACCGACACCGACCTGGTCAAGCTGCAGATCCACGTGGCGAACGGCGGTCGCCTCGAGGGGGAGCGCCCGGCCGAGGAAGGGCACGCCGTCGAGGCGCGTCTCAACGCCGAGGACCCCGACCGCGACTTCGCCCCGTCGCCCGGGCGCATCGCCCTGCTCAACCTGCCGGCCGGCCCCGGCATCCGTGTCGACACCGGTGTGGGGGAAGGCGACTCGATCCCGGCCGACTTCGACTCGATGATCGCCAAGATCATCGCGGTGGGGGCCACCCGCGACGAGGCGCTGGCCCGGTTGCGGCGGGCGATGGGCGAGACGACCGTCGTCATCGAGGGCGGCGCGACCAACAAGAGCTTCATCCTCGACCTGCTCGACCAGCCCGAGGTCATCGACGGCAGCGCCGACACGGGCTGGATCGACCGGGTCCGGGGCGAGGGTCGCCTGGTGTCGCACCGGCACAGTGGCGTGGCGCTGGTGGCCGCCGGCATCGAGGCCTACGAGGACGAGGAGGAGGTCGAGCGCACCCGGTTGCTCGAGACCTCCCGCGGTGGCCGCCCGCAGGTGCAGCACCGCACCGGCCGCGCCATCGACCTCAAGCTGCGCGGCACGGCATACAAGGTCACGGTCTGGCGGATCGGGCCGCACCGGTTCCGCGTCCTCGTCGCGGGGCCCGCGACGGAGCAGGTCGTCGACGCCGACCTCGACCGGCTCGACGAGTACACCAGCCGGCTCGCGGTGGCCGGCCGCACCTACCGCCTCATCACCGCCACGCACGGGCCCGTGCAGCTGGTCGAGGTCGACGGCGTGACCCACCGGGTGAGCCGCGACGAGGGCGGAGTGCTGCGCTCGCCCGCACCGGCCCTCGTGGTCGCGACCCCGGCGGCCGTGGGCGCCGAGGTCGCCGCCGGCGCACCCGTGCTGGTCCTGGAGTCGATGAAGATGGAGACGGTGCTGCCGTCGCCGTTCGCCGCACGTGTCAAGGAGCTCCTCGTCTCCACCGGCAGCCAGGTCGAGACCGGCGCGCCACTGGTCCGGCTCGAGCCGCTGGGCGACCCCGACGCCGCGGTCGAGGCGGTCCCGGAGGAGGTCGTCGACCTCGACCTGCCCGAGAAGGACTCCGGCGACGCCGGTCCCGCCGAGAAGGCCGAGCGCTCCCGCGCCGACCTCTGCGCCATGCTGCTCGGCTACGACGTCGACCCCCGCGACGAGGGAGCGACCCTCACGACCTACCTGCAGGCCCGCGACCAGCTCGTGGCGCGGGGCCAGTCGCAGACCGCGGCCGAGATCGCCGTGCTCGACGTGCTCGCGGACTTCGCCGAGCTCAGCCGCAACCGCCCGGCCGGTGAGGAGGCGCACGTCGAGCACCGCGTGCACAGCCCCCGCGAGCACTTCCACACCTACCTGCAGAGCCTCGACGTCGAGCGCGGGGCCCTGCCCGAGCAGTTCCGCCACAAGCTCGGACAGGTGCTGCGCCACTACGGGCTCGACTCGCTCGACCGCACCCCCGAGCTCGAGGAGGCCGTGTTCCGGGTGTTCCTCGCCCAGCAGCGCTCGGCCCCCGACGTCCACCTCGCGACCTCGCTCCTGCAGCGCTGGCTCGTCGAGCCGTGCCCGGAGCCGCCGCTCGACACGGCGGCCCGCGAGCTGCTCGACCGCCTCATCGTCGCGACCCAGCTGCGCTTCCCCGTCATCGGTGACCTCGCGCGCAGCGTGCGGTTCCGCTGGTTCGACCAGCCGCTGGTCGACGCCGACCGCGCCACCGTCCTCGGGGGTGTGGCCCAGGAGGTCACCGAGCTCGCGGCCATGCCCGACGGTCCCGAACGGGCGGCCCGGATCGACGCCCTCGCAGCGATCCCCGAGCAGATCGTCCAGTTCCTCGCGGAGCGGCTCGAGAGCGGCGTGCCCGAGCGCGAGCCGATGCTCGCCGTCCTCATCAAGCGCCACTACCGCGAGCACGACCTGGCCAACCTGCACGAGCTGCAAGTGGACTCGCGGCCGTTCGCAGTCGCCGACTACTCCCTCGACGGCCGGCCGACCCACCTCGTCACCAGCGTCGGGCGGGTCGACGAGCTCACCGACGACTCGGCCCTGGCGACGGCCGTCAGCGCGCAGCTCGCGCAGGCGCCGAGCGGCCACGACGGCGTCGTCGACCTCTATCTCTCCTGGCCCGACGAGCCCGCCACCGCCGACGAGGCGTCCCGCGTGCTCGCCGAGGCCGTCGCCCGGATGCCGTTCTCACAGCAGGTCCGGCGCATCGCGGTCGCCGTGGGTGCCGGCAAGGGCCGACCGGTCGGCTACTTCACCTTCCGTCCCACCGGGGACGGCACGATGGCCGAGGACAAGCTCGTCCGCGGCGTGCACCCGATGGTCGGGCGCCGGCTCAACCTGTGGCGCCTGCGGGACTTCGAGGTCACCCGCCTCGAGGCCCCCGAGGACGTCCTGCTCTACCTGTGCACCGCGCCCGGCAACGAGGCCGACCAGCGGCTCGTGGCCCTGGCGCAGGTGCGTCAGCTCGCCGTCATCCGCGACGAGCAGGGCCACGTGACGGCCCTGCCGCACGCCGAGCGGGCCATCGCCAACTGCCTCGAAGCCATCCGCCGGGCGCGGTCGGCACGCGGGGCAGCCGGCGCCAAGCTCGACATGAACCACGTGTGGGTGCACATCTGGCCACCCATCGAGGCAGACCTCGACCAGCTCACCGCACTCAAGGCCAAGATCTCGCCGCTCACCGCAGGAGCCGGGATCGAGGAGGTCCTCGTGCAGGGCCGGATCGCCACCCCGGATGGCGCGAGCGCGCCCCTCGCAGCCCGGTTCCACTACCAGCCCGGCTCGGGTGTCGTGACCTCGGTGGGCGAGCCCCCGACCGAGCTGCTCAAGCCCCTCGACGACTACGCCCAGAAGGTCGTGCGAGCGCGTCGTCGCGGTGTCGTCTACCCCTACGAGCTGCAGGCCATGATCGCCGGGCCCGGCGGCACCGCGGTCGAGTACGACCTCGACGACACCGGGGCCCTCGCCCCGGTCGACCGGCCCTACGGGCTCAACAAGGCCGGGATCATCGCGGGCCTCATCACGACCCCGACCAAGCGCTATCCGGAGGGCATGACCCGGGTCCTGCTGTGCGGCGACCCGCTCAAGGCCCTCGGCGCCGTCGCCGAGCCCGAGTGCTCACGCGTCATCGCGGCCCTCGACCTCGCCGAACAGCTCGAGGTGCCCGTCGAGTGGTTCGCCCTGTCGGCCGGTGCCCGCATCTCGATGGACTCCGGCACCGAGAACATGGACTGGGTCGCCAAGGCGCTCAAGCGGATCGTCGAGTTCACCCAGGCCGGCGGCGAGATCAACATCGTGGTCGCGGGCATCAACGTCGGGGCCCAGCCGTACTGGAACGCCGAGGCCACGATGCTCATGCACACCAAGGGGATCCTCGTGATGACCCCGGACAGTGCCATGGTCCTCACCGGCAAGCAGTCGCTCGACTTCTCCGGCGGCGTCTCGGCCGAGGACAACTTCGGCATCGGTGGCTACGACCGCGTGATGGGTCCCAACGGCCAGGCGCAGTACTGGGCGCCTGACCTCGCCGGGGCGCGCGACGTCCTGATGGCGCACTACGAGCACACCTACGTCCACCCGGGCGAAGCCGGGCCGCGCCGCGCGGAGTCCACGGACCCCGTCGACCGCGACGTCACGGCATACCCGCACGAGCTGCCGGACTCGGGGTTCACCACGGTCGGCGACATCTTCTCCAGCGCCACGAACCCCGATCGCAAGAAGGCGTTCGACATCCGCACCCTGATGGCCGCCGTGGCCGACCAGGACCGCGAGACGCTCGAGCGCTGGGCAGGCATGGCGGACGCCGAGACGGCCGTCGTGCAGGACGCCCACCTCGGCGGGATCCCGGTGTGCCTCCTCGGGATCGAGTCCAAGACGGTGGCGCGGCGAGGCTTCCCGCCCACCGACGGCCCCGACACCTACACCGCCGGCACGCTGTTCCCGAGGTCGTCCAAGAAGGCAGCCCGGGCGATCAACGCCGCGAGCGGCAACCGTCCCGTGGTCGTGCTCGCCAACCTGTCCGGGTTCGACGGGTCGCCCGAGTCGATGCGCAGCCTCCAGCTCGAGTACGGCGCCGAGATCGGCCGGGCCATCGTCAACTTCGACGGTCCGATCGTGTTCTGCGTCGTCAGCCGCTACCACGGCGGCGCCTTCGTCGTGTTCTCCAAGGCGCTCAACCCGAACATGACCGTCCTGGCCGTCGAGGGCTCGTTCGCCTCGGTGATCGGCGGCGCACCGGCCGCGGCGGTGGTCTTCTCGCGGGACGTCGACGCACGGACGGCGGCCGACCCGCGGGTGACCGAGGTGGAGCACCGGCTGGGCCAGTCGAGCAATGCCGAACGCGCAGCGCTCGCCACCGAGCTCGCCGAGCTGCGCACCTCCGTGCGCGCCGAGAAGCTCGGTGAGGTCGCCTCGGAGTTCGACGGGGTGCACAGCATCCACCGGGCGGTGAGCGTCGGCTCCGTCGACGCCGTCATCTCCGCCGAGGAGCTCCGCCCGCGGATCATCGCGGCCGTCGAGGCGGGACTCGCGCGAAGCAGGTGACTGTTGGCGCATCCGCGACCGGTGTCGTGGGTAAGGGAGAGGTGACACCACCACACGTCGACGAGACGGAGGTACGAGATGAGTGAGCACGACCGCAACCTGGCCGAGATGGGCGACGAGCAGTACGAGCACCACCGCGTCGCCCAGCACCTGATCCAGGAGGCCATCGACGAGGTGGCCCTCGGCGCGGCGGGCAGCAGCCCGGGCGAGGTGCGCGCCCGCCTGGTCCACGCCCTGGGCGCCCGAGGCATCGGCGAGCAGCCTCCGCGCTGGTTGGACACCGTCGCGGACCGGCTGGCCGGTGGTCACCGGTACGTCGAGGACCCCCGCGAGGCATAGCGCAGCGAGCCCGGCCCTCCGGCGTGGGAGGGTGGGCCGGTGAACTGCGCCGGGCTCCTCCTCGCTGCTGGCGGCGGGCGCCGGATGGGCACCCCCAAGGCGCTGCTCGACGACGCGCACGGCGGCTCGTTCGTCGAGCGCGGGGTGCGCGTGCTCCGTGACGCCGGCTGTTCACCGGTCGTCGTGGTCGTCGGTGCGGCGGCCGACCGGGCCGGTGCGCTGGCCACAGCGGCAGGGGCCGAGGTCGTGGTGGAGACGCCCGACTGGGAGAGCGGCCAGAGCGCCTCGCTGCGCTCCGGCATCGAGACCCTGCTTCACGGCGACGCGCAGGAGACCGACGCGGCCTGCATCCTGCTGGTCGACCTCCCCGACGTGGGGACCGACGTCGTCGCGCGCGTGCTCGACGCCGCCGGTGACGGGCCCGCCGCCCTGGCGCGGGCGGCATACGCAGGGGTCCCCGGTCATCCCGTCCTCGTGGGCCGCGACCACTGGCGGGGGGTGCTCGAGGTCGCGTCGGGGGACCGCGGTGCCCGCGACTACCTCGCCGCCCACGAGCACGTCGTTGTCGAGTGCGCAGACCTGGCGACGGGCCGCGACGTCGACAGCCCTGCCGACCTTTCCTGACAGGGCTGGGGACGCCGCGGCCGCGCCGCGGGGAGCCGCGCTACGGGAGCTGCGCCGCCCGGTCACACCGCGTGGTGGTGGTGCCGACGGACGCTGACCGCACCGGCGGCCGCGCCGGCCAGGGCCATGCCGCCGAGGGCGCCGAGGCCGATCTGCAGCTCCTGCAGGCCAGGCTCGTTGATCCTGAGGACCCGGGTCACTGACGGTTGGGCCCCCTTGGCCGAGCTGGCCGGCTGGCTCTGGACGCTGGTCTGCTGCGGGGCCTTCTCGCCATCGTCCGGGCGGGCGCTGGCGGGGCCGGCCATCGCCAGGCCGACCAGTGCCGCCGCGCCGATGGTCGCGAGCGAGGTGCGTCGTGCGGCTCGTGAACCGAAGCTGTGGGTCTTCCCGAGGACGGCCTCGGTGTCGGTGGAACGGTGCTGCGTGGTGTTCATGGTCTGCTCCTTCGTCGTGTGTGCGATCTGCTCACACCTCGACGATCCCGGCAGCGCGC
This sequence comes from Pedococcus sp. P2_E4, assembly GCF_056403935.1. Lineage (NCBI taxonomy): Bacteria > Bacillati > Actinomycetota > Actinomycetes > Micrococcales > Intrasporangiaceae > Pedococcus > Pedococcus sp. P2_E4. The sequence goes on from NZ_JBFUEO010000017.1 coordinate 66,642, forward strand.
CCTGCGCCACATCGGGATGTCCCCCTCAGATGAGGGCCGGCCACCCCTGAGATCCGTCGCACCCACGCACGCCGGGCTGGAGGGGAACCCCTGCCCCTTCCCCCGGTACGCACTCGTAGGTGATGCTGTGGACATGGAGCCACGCGAGGCGTTTGCGTCCGCGGGGGCACTGACGCAGGGGCTTGCCGACACGGGTTACCTCGCCGACGACGCCCTCGCCACGGTTGCCTGGCTCGCACTGCGGCTGGAGCGACCGCTGCTGCTCGAGGGCGAGCCGGGCACCGGCAAGACGGCCCTGGCCGAGGGCATCGCGGCCGCTCTGGACCTGCCGTTGATCCGGCTCCAGTGCTACGAGGGCATCGACGCGACCCAGGCGCTGTACGACTGGGACTTCCCTCGCCAGATCCTGCACCTGCGTGCCATCGAGGCGGTCGCCGCGGGTGAGCAGGACGTCGCCGCGGTCGAGGACCAGCTGTTCGACCAGCGGTTCCTGCTGGCCCGGCCGGTGCTCCGGGCGCTGCGCGAGTCGCCCGTGGTGCTCCTCGTCGACGAGATCGACCGCGCCGACGACGAGTTCGAGGCGTTCCTGCTCGAGGTGCTCTCGACGTGGCAGGTGACCATCCCCGAGCTCGGGACGGTCGCGGCCGCCACCCCACCGGTCGTCGTGCTCACCTCCAACCGCACCCGTGAGCTGCACGACGCCCTCAAGCGGCGCTGCCTCTATCACTGGATCGACCACCCCAGCCTCGAGCGCGAGCTCCAGATCGTCCGCAGCCGCGCCCCGCATGTGTCCGCGTCCCTTGCGGCACAGGTCGTCTCGGCCATCCAGCGGCTGCGCCACGACGAGGGCCTCATCAAGCCCCCGGGTGTCGCCGAGACGCTCGACTGGGCGCGCGCGCTGCAGGAGCTGGGTGCTTCGGACCTCGACTTCGAGACGGCGTCGGCGAGCCTGGGCGTCGCGGTGAAGTACCGCGAGGACGCCGACCGGGTCCGCGCCGCCCTCGACCGGATCCTGGCCACGTGAGCGCCCTCGCCCCCGAGCACGCCGCGGACGAGATCCTCCTGGGGTTCGCCAGGGCGCTGCGGGCCGCCAGCGTCGCCGTCACCGCCGACCGCGAGCGCACCTACCTCGACGCCGTGTCGCAGGTCGGCCTGGGCGACGAGTCCGGCACCTACTGGGCAGGCCGGGCGACGCTGTGCGCGTCGCCTGCCGACCTCGAGCCCTACGACCAGGTGTATGCCGCGTGGTTCGGTCTCGAGCGCGCGACCTCGCGCGCACGCCGTGAGACCACTCGCACCGTGGTGCAGGCCTCGCTCGAGACCGGGCGCCGCGACGGTGACGACGGGCAACCCCCGGAGGACGACGTCCGCGCCGAGGCCAGTGCCGTCGAGGTGCTGCGGCACCGTGACGTGGCCACGTTGAGCCGTGCCGAGCGCGATCACCTCGCGGCGCTGTTCGCGACGCTGCGGCCGCGGGCGCCCCGGCGTCCAGCGCACCGTCGGGCACCGGCCCGGCGCGGCGAGGTCGACGCGCGCAAGACCCTCCGCGAGCAGCTTCGTCGGATGGGCGAGCCCGGCCCGATCGCCTACCGGCACAGGGGAACTCGCGCGCGTCGCGTGGTGCTGCTCGTCGACGTCTCGGGGTCCATGAGCGCCTATGCCGATGCCCTGCTCCGGGTGGCGCACGCCTACACCGCCACGGGGCTCCCGGTCGAGGTGTTCACCCTCGGCACCCGGCTGACCCACGTCACGCGCCCGCTGCGCCAGCGCGACCCCGAGCGCGCCATCATCGCGTGCGGGGCGATCGTGCCCGACTGGTCGGGCGGCACCCGCCTTGCCGAGGGCGTCAAGGTGTTCCTCGACCGCTGGGGTCGTCGGGGCATGGCGCGCGGCGCAGTGGTCGTCCTGTTCAGCGACGGCTGGGAGCGCGACGAGCCCGAGGCCCTCGGTGAGCAGATGCGCCGACTGCGCGCGGTCGCCCACCGTGTCGTGTGGGTCAACCCGCACCGGGGCAAGCCGGGCTACCAGCCGCTGCAACAGGGGATCGTCGCGGCACTCCCGCACGTTGACGACTTCGTGGCCGGTCACTCGATGGCGGCCTTCCAGGAGCTCGTGGAGGTGGTCGGTCGTGCGTGAGGTCCTCCCGGAGCTGCTCCGCTGGTGGCGGGCCGGTGCCACCGTCGGGATCGGCACCGTCGTGGCCACGTGGCGCTCCGCGCCCCGACCGGCCGGGGCGGCCATGCTCGTGGGGCCCGGTGGTGAGGCAGTGGGCTCGGTCAGCGGTGGCTGCGTCGAGGGAGCCGTCTACGAGCTCGCCCAGGCCGTGGTCGCCGATGGCGTGCCGGTCCTGCAGCGCTATGGCGTCAGCGACGACGACGCGTATGCCGTGGGCCTCACCTGCGGGGGCATCCTCGACGTGTTCGTCGAACGGGTCAGCCGCGACACGTTCCCGGAGCTGGAGGAGGTCGCGGACGACATCGAGGCCGGACGTCCCGTCGCGGTCGCCACCGTGATCGAGCACCCGGACCCCGAGTGGGTGGGCCGCCGGCTCGTCGTGCGCCCCGAGACCGACGGACCGGCCGCCTCAGCCGAGCGGCGGTCGCTCGGCTCGTCCCGCGCGGACGACGCCGTGACCGACGACGCCCGCGGCATGCTCGCCTCCGGCCGCACCGAGACCCTGACCTACGGACCCGACGGGGAGCGCCGCGGTGAGGGCATGCGGGTCTTCGTGTCGTCCTTCGCCCCGAAGCCGCGGATGCTGGTGTTCGGGGCGATCGACTTCGCGGCTGCCGTGGCACACCAAGGGCACTTCCTCGGCTACCACGTGACCGTGTGCGACGCCCGTCCCGTCTTCGCCACCACAAGCCGGTTCCCCTCGGCCGACGAGGTCGTGGTCACGTGGCCGCACCGCTACCTCGAGGCCGAGCGCGATGCCGGGCGCGTGGACGCGCGCACCGTCATCTGCGTGCTGACGCACGACCCCAAGTTCGACGTGCCGGTCCTCGAGGTCGCCCTGCGGCTGCCCGAGGTGGGCTACGTGGGGGCGATGGGCTCGCGGCGCACCCATGACGACCGGATGGCCAGGCTGCGTGAGGCCGGGCTGACCGAGGCCGAGCTGTCGCGGTTGTCGAGCCCGGTCGGCCTCGACCTGGGCGCCCGCACCCCCGAGGAGACCGCCGTGAGCATCGCGGCCGAGATCATCGCCCTCCAGTGGGGTGGCCGGGGCGAGCGCCTCGGCCGACGGGAGGGCCCGATCCACCACCACGCGCCGACGCTGGTGGCCGCGACGAGGGGACCCGAGGAGGCCACCGGAAACCATCCGGATTGACAGTTGCCACCGCCCGGGCCAGCGACGAGTATCCGAAGAGCCGGGCCGCCCAGCCAGCGTTTTCGTCACAGAGAGGTGATCGAATGACCCGCATCAGCGTCACGGTCGACGGCGTCGACTACTCCGACGAGGTGGAGCCGAGGACGCTCCTCGTCCACTACCTGAGGGAGCAGCTGGGCAAGACCGGAACGGTCGTCGGGTGCGACACGAGCAACTGCGGCGCGTGCACCGTGCACCTCGACGGTCGCAGCGTGAAGTCCTGCAACGTGCTCGCGGTGCAGGCCGACGGGCACGAGGTGACCACCATCGAGGGGCTGGCGCGGGACGGCGAGCTGCACCCGATGCAGCAGGCCTTCCACGAGTGCCACGCGCTGCAGTGCGGCTACTGCACACCCGGGATGATCATGCAGGCCATCGACGTGCTCAACGACAACCCGAACCCCACTGAGGACGAGATCCGGGTCGGGCTCGAGGGCAACCTGTGTCGCTGCACGGGCTACCACAACATCGTCAAGGCAGTGCAGCAGGCAGCCGGCGCCGGCGCGACCACGGGTTCGTCGGCTGGCACGACCAGCGGTTCGACGCTGGGTGGTGAGCCGGTATGACCGCCGTCGACGACCGCCCGGTGGCCGAGGTCGGCAACCGGCGCCTGCGCAAGGAGGACCAGCGACTCATCACGGGGCGCACCCGCTGGACCGACAACATCCAGCTCCAAGGCATGCTGCACGCCGCGATGGTGCGCAGCCCCCTCGCCCACGCGATGGTCACCGCCATCGACACGACGGCGGCACGCAAGGCACCCGGGGTCGTCGCGGTCCTCACTGGTGCGGACATCAAGGACACCCAAGGCGCAGTCGCCAACGCGTGGCCGATCACCACGGAACAGAAGGCGCCGGCCCACCTGCCCGTCGTCGTCGACCACGTGGCGTGCGCCGGCGAGATCGTCGCCATCGTCGTGGCGCGAACCGCGGCGCAGGCGCGGGACGCCGCCGAGCTCGTCGACGTCGACTACGACGAGCTGCCGGCCGTCCTCGACGCCAAGGAGGCGGTCGAGGACGCTGTCCTGGCGCACCCTGCCCTCGGCACCAACAAGTCAGCCCTGTGGCGGCTTGACTCCGGCGAGCAGGGCAGTGGGGGTGACGTCGACGAGGAGATCGCCAAGGCCCGGGTCGACGGCATCGTCATCGAGCGCGAGATCCGCCAGCAGCGCCTCATCCCTGCCTTCACGGAGCCCCGGTCGACCGTCGTCGACCCCACGGGTGAGCAGATCACGGTGTGGACGTCCACCCAGGTCCCCCACATCCTGCGGTTCCTCATCGCCGCCACCACCGGCATACCGGAGTCGAAGGTGCGGGTCATCGCCCCTGACGTCGGCGGTGGGTTCGGCGGCAAGCTCCAGACCACCGCCGAGGAGTTCGCGACCCTCGCGGCCGCCCGCCACGTCGGCAAGCCGGTGAAGTACACCGAGACCCGGTCGGAGTCGCTCGTGTCCGGCCACCACGGCCGCGACCAGTACCAGACGATCACCCTCGCCGCGACCAAGGACGGCACGGTCACCGCACTCAAGGTCGACCTCGTCGCCAACCTGGGCGCCTATGTCGGCCTGGTCGGGGGAGGCGTCCCGGTCCTCGGTGCGTGGATGTTCAACGCCATCTACAAGTTCCGCGCCTACCGGTTCACGGTCCAGACCGTCCTCACCAACACCACCTGGGTGGACGCCTACCGCGGCGCCGGTCGTCCGGAGGCGACCTATGCGATCGAGCGGGTCATGGACGAGCTGGCGGCCGAGGTGGGGGTCGACCCGCTGGAGATCCGTGAGAAGAACTGGATCAAGCACGAGGAGTTCCCGTTCACGTCGGTCGCGGGCATGACCTACGACTCGGGGAACTACGAGGCGGCCACCGCGCGCGCCAAGGAGCTGTTCGACTACGACGGTCTGCGCCGCGAGCAGCAGGAGCGCCGGGACCGCAAGGACCCGGTCCAGCTCGGCATCGGGGTCTCGACGTTCACGGAGATGTGCGGCCTGGCGCCGTCGCGGGTCCTGGGCAGCCTCAACTACGGCGCAGGTGGGTGGGAGCACGCCTCGATCCGCATGCTCGCCACCGGCAAGGTCGAGGTCATCACGGGGACCTCACCCCACGGCCAGGGCCACGAGACCGCCTGGAGCCAGATCGCCGCAGACCGCCTGGGGGTCCCGTTCGAGGACATCGAGGTGCTCCACGGCGACACGCAGATCTCCCCGCGCGGCCTCGACACCTACGGCTCGCGGTCGCTGGTCGTCGGTGGTGAGGCCGTCGTGCGAGCAGCCGACAAGGTCGTCGAGAAGGCCAAGGTCGTCGCGGCGCACCTGCTGGAGGCCAGCGTCGACGACCTGGAGTTCTCGCAGGGCCGGTTCACCGTACGCGGCACCGACAACGGCATCGGCATCACCGAGATCGCGACGGCGCAGTTCACCTCGCACAACCTCCCGGACGGCGTCGAGTCCGGCATCGATGCCGATGCGACGTTCGACCCGGACAACTTCTCCTTCCCCCACGGGACCCACCTGTGTGCCATGGAGGTCGACACCGAGACGGGTCAGGTCACGATGCGCAAGTACGTCTGCGTCGACGACGTCGGGCAGATCATCAACCCGCTCATCGTGGAGGGGCAGGTCCACGGCGGCATCGTGCAGGGCATCGCGCAGGCCCTGTGGGAGGAGGCCGTCTTCGACGACCAGGGCACCCTGGTGACCGGCTCGTTCGTCGACTACACCCTGCCCACCACGGCCGACACCATCAGCTTCGTCACCGAGAACACCACGTCCCCGTCGACGAGCAACACCCTCGGCACCAAGGGCGTCGGCGAGGCCGGCGCGATCGCCTCCACACCTGCCGTGGTCAACGCGGTCGTCGACGCCCTGCGTCCCTTGGGCATCAACGACATCCTGATGCCGTGCACGCCCGAGCGGGTGTGGAAGGCCATCCAGTCGGCCGGCTCGAACCAGGCCGACGCCACCACCGGTGACGCGCAGCCGCACTTCGACGCAGGCGCCCCCAACCAGGACACGCCCGATACCGGCACCGCGACGGACGGAGCAGACCAGTGATCCCCGCATCGTTCGACTACGTGGCGCCGACCTCCGTCGCCGACGCCCTGGCTGCCCTGGCCGAGGCAGGCGACGACGTCAAGGTCCTGGCCGGCGGCCAGAGCCTGCTGCCCATCCTGCGGATGCGGCTCAACGCCCCCGACAAGGTCGTCGACCTCGGCCGGATCGAGGAGCTCAAGGGCGTGTCCGAGGATGGCGACCACCTCGTGATCGGCGCCATGACCACGTATGCCGACGTGCTGGCGAGCGACCTCGTCCGCCAGCACGCGGGCGTGCTCGCCGACGCGGTCGCCGAGGTGGCCGACCCGCAGATCCGGCACCGCGGCACGGTCGGCGGCGCGCTCGTCCACGCCGACCCGGCCGGGGACGTCGGAGCGCCCGCTCTCGCGCTCGACACCGAGTTCGTGATCGCGGGCACCGGTGGCGAGCGCACGGTGGCGGCCGGCGACTTCTTCCTCGACCTGTTCGAGACGGCGGTGGGCGAGGGCGAGCTCCTCACCGCCATCCGCATCCCGAAGCACACCGGTTGGGGCCACCGCTACGAGAAGTTCGTGCGGGTCTCGCACCAGTGGTCGATCGTGGCGGTGGCGGCAACCGTGCGGGTCGAGGGCGGCAGCATCGCCGAGGCACGGATCGGCCTGACCAACATGGGGTCCACACCGCTGCGCGCCACCTCCGTGGAGCAGGCGCTGGTCGGCAGGGCGGCGACCGACGAGGCGGTGCGCGTCGCCTGCGCCGCCGCGGCCGACGGCACCAACCCGCCGTCGGACCTCAACGGTGACAGCGACTACCGCAAGCACCTCGCGACGGTGCTGACCCGTCGTGCGGTCCTCGCGGCCGCAGGAGCATGAGCCCGTGGAGCTGAGCCACAGCTTCACCGTCCCCGCGGACGTCGAGACGACCTGGGCCACCTTCATGGACCTCGAGGAGGTCGGGGGCTGCTTCCCGGGTGCCACGGTCACCGAGGCGAGCGCCGAGGGTTTCGCGGGGACGGTCAAGGTCAAGCTGGGCCCGATCGCCCTGGTGTATGCCGGGACGGGCGCCTTCGTCGAACGTGACGACAGCGCGCACCGCGCCGTGATCGAGGCCAAGGGCAAGGACAAGCGCGGCAACGGCACGGCCGGGGCCACGGTGACCATCCAGCTGACCGACGCCGGCGACGGCTCGACCCGCGCCGACGTCCAGACCGACCTGGCCGTGACCGGCAAGCCGGCGCAGTTCGGGCGCGGGGTCATGCAGGACGTGTCCGACAAGCTGCTCGGGCAGTTCGTCGGGTGCATCGAGGGCAAGCTGTCGCCGGCCCGGGCTGCGGCTGCCGCACCCGGGGCCGGCGCTTCACCCGAGGCTGCCGCAGGACCCGAGGCTGCGGCTCCCACCGCCGCACCCCTGGCCGCCGCCGCACCCGAGGACGGCGCCGCACCCGAGGCTGCGGCTCCCACCGCCGTGCCTCCACCTCAGCCC